>CAYPGI010000006.1:0-18806 GCA_964410275.1 uncultured Muribaculaceae bacterium
AATGTGCTCCTTTAGTTACTTTAAATAGTGATACTTTATTTAAAGATGATTCAGCAGGATTAGTAATGCCTGATAGTGAAGTTTTTATTGATAATCCAGATGAAGAAGGAATAGGGGAAATAATTGTTAAAGGTCCACAAGTAATGTTGGGTTATTATAATGATGAAAAGGCAACTAAAGAAGCTATTAGAAATGGGTATTTTTATACTGGAGACTTAGGTAAATTTGATGATGATGGTTTTTTAAGAATAATGGGAAGAAGTAAAAATGTTATTGTATCTTCAAGTGGTAAAAATATTTATCCAGAAGAAATTGAATCATTAATAAATGAAAATCATATGATTAAAGAATCAATGGTTTACGAAGAAAAAGGTAAGCGTCGTGAACATTTAACTGTAGAAGTAGTAATTGCGGATATGATAAAACAAAAGATAGAAGAACATCCAGAAGCTAAAGAGGAAATAAGAAAAGTTTTATTAGATCATATCGCAGAAGTTAATAAAAAGATAGCGGATTATAAACGTATTCACGAATTAAAAATTAGATTAACTGATTTTGAAAAAACTTCAACTCTTAAAATCAAAAGGTTCTTAATGAGACCACAAGATCAAAGATAATAAATTGAAACAGGATAATAATGGTTATTCTGTTTATAATAAAATAGGTGATTTATGAAGACAATTGAAAAGGAAATTCAAAAGTGTAAGAAATGTTCTAATTTAAAAAAATTAAAATGTAATACTATTTCTTATGGCAAAAATAATGATATTTTATTTATTGGTGAAAGTCCTGCCGAAAAAGGTTGGATTCTAACGGGGAGAGCTTTTTATAATGTGAATAATAAATTATTACCAACAGGTAGAAATTTAAATGAATTATTAAAAATAATTGATCTTACTATTGATGATATTACTTTTACTGAAGCTTGTAAGTGCTCAATTCCTAATCGTAAGTTATTAAAAGAGACGTCTTCTAATTGTTTTCCTTTTTTAGAAAAACAAATAGATAAATTGCAATCTAAAATATTAATACCTTTAGGGGAACATCCAACTAGAATATTATTGAAGGATATAGTTTTTAAAAGGTTTGGTGAAGTGGCTGGGAATATATATACAATAAACATAAATAATAGAGATATTATTGTAATACCTATTTATCATCCATCACCAATTAATCCTAAGAGTTATAAAAATAATTTAAGTATATTTGAAACGATAAAGAAAGAGTGTGATAAGTTATGAATTCTAATCAATATTTAGGTAAAGAGATCACAGTAAAAATGGAAACAGAAATCACGGTCAAGGTTACTAGTACATATGAAGAACTACACAATTTGTTAATTAGTCAAGGGTTAAAAATATTAGATGATTATCAGTTAGATGATATTTATGTAGTGCCTAAAGATTTAGATATCTACAATACTGATGAATTAGAAGTTTTAAAACATTGTGTATTAATAAGAGATGTTGCTAATAAAGATAAAAAGTTAGTTTACAAGTATAAAAAATATAAAGATAATGGAGATATTATTGAACAGGGAAAAACACAATGTAAAATTGAAGATATAGATCAAGCACTTAATTTTATGAAAGCTATTAATTATATTGAATTATTTAAGATTAATGATCATGTTATTGTGTATGGCAATAAGGAATCAGAATTATGTGTCCAATTAGTAAATGATAAGTATATATTTATTGAAATAGAAGAAGATTGTCACCATACTGATAGAAAATATACAAGTATTGAAGAAATGATAAATGATTTAGAGAAATATAATATTGAATATGATAAATCAGATTATTATGTAAAAAAAGCATTAATATCATTAAAAGAAAGCAAAACTGTATAGTACAGTTTTTTTGAATTATTTAATAAATTTGTTTTATTTTTAATACATATATAGTAAAATGTATATAGCTTATTAAGGAGTGGTATTTTGACAAAAATAATAAAGGTTAAAAATTTAAATAAGAGTTATGGAAAATTTCAAGCTTTGGATAATCTCTCGTTTGAAGTAGAAGAAGGAGAAATATTGGGGCTTTTAGGACCAAATGGTAGTGGTAAAACGACTACTATTAATTGTATATTATCATTATTGAAATTTAATAGTGGTAGTATTAAAATATTAGGAAAGGAAATGACACCAGAATCTTATGATATAAAATCTAAGATTGGGGTAGTTTTTCAAGATGTAGCTGTTTTTGATGAATTAACAGTATATGAAAATATTAATTATTTTTGTGGTCTTTATATTAAAGATAAAGAATTAAGAAAAAAGTATATTGATGAAGCAATTGATTTAGTTGGTATTAATGAATTTAGAAAGTTTTATCCAAAACAATTAAGTGGTGGTTTACTTAGAAGGCTTAATATAGCTTGTGGAATAGCTCATAAACCATCATTGATTTTTTTAGATGAACCTACAGTAGCGGTTGATCCTCAAAGTAGAAATAATATTTTAGATGGGATAAAAAAATTAAATAAAATGGGGGCTACAATTGTATATACTAGTCACTATATGGAAGAAGTAGAACAACTTTGTAATAAAATTATTATTATTGATAAGGGTTCTATTATTGCTAGTGGAACAAAAGAAGAATTAAAAGAACTTATTAATATTGAAGAAAAGGTAACACTTGAATTAGACAATCTTAGTGATAAGTATTTAGAAGAAATAAAGTCATTTAAAAATGTAGAAGATGTAACTTATGATGGAAAAAATTTATATATAACTTATAAAAAAGGTAAAAACAATCTAAGTGATTTAATCGATTATATGAAAGATAAAAGAATCAAATATAATAAAGTATTTTCTGAATTGCCAACTCTTAACGATGTATTCTTAGAACTTACTGGAAAAGAATTAAGGGATTAGTATGTTTGGACATATATTTATTAATCGATTAAAGGTATTATTAAAAAATAAATCAGCTATTTTTTGGACATTGATTTTTCCAATTCTTTTAGCTACTTTCTTTAATTTAGCTTTTGCTAATCTATACGAAGATAGTAAGTTTGAAAGTATTAATTTAGCAATCGTTAATAATGATGATTTTAATAATGAACATAATTTTAAAACAGTTATAGAATCACTTTCAAAAGACGATGATAATCAAATATTCAACACTAAATATGTTACTGAAGAAAAAGCTAAAGAATTATTAGATGATGGTAAAGTAGCGGGTTATATTATTGTTAATGATAAAATTGATATAGTCGTTAAATCAAACGGAATAGGTCAGACAACAATAAAATATGTTGTTGATAATTATTATCAAGTTATAAGCGTTATGGAGAATATTGCAAATTTTAATCCTGAATCATTGAGGACTGATATCTTAAATAAATTAAATGAGAATACTAATAATTTTAATGATATTAGTAATAAAAATGTAGATGCTACAGTTTTATATTTTTATTCTTTGATTGGAATGGTTTGTCTATATGGTGGTACCTTTGGAATAAATGCAGTTAACGAAACGGAAGCTAACTTAAGTAAAAAAGGTGCTAGAGTTAGTGTTTCTCCAGTTCATAAACTTAAGATGTTAATTGCGGCATTATTAGTAAGTTTATTAATTCAATATTCAGAAATATTAATATTACTTGGATATTTAGTATTTGTCTTGAATATTAACTTTGGTGGTCAAATATTACCTGTATTATTGCTTACTTTAGTTGGCGCTTTAGCAGGACTATCACTTGGTATGTTTATTGGAGTAAGTAATAAGAAAAATGAAGGAATGAAAATGTCTATTTTAATTTCGACTACTATGTTATTAAGTTTTTTATCAGGAATGATGGTTTTAAAAATGAAATATATAATAGCTGAAAATGTTCCGATATTAGCTAAAATAAATCCTGTAAATATGGTTACTGATGGATTATATTCATTATATTATTATAGTACCTTAGATCGATACTTTTATAATGTCATTAGTTTAATTATCTTTTCAGTTGTTATGATTGCTCTTTCCTATATTTTTATAAGGAGGAAGAAATATGACAGTATTTAATAATTACTTTAAAATTGTAAAAAGTTATATACCGACTATTATAATATATACTGTTATATTTGTTATGATTTCGGTTTTAGCAACTAGTTCGATTGGAAATACAACTACCGACTTCTCTGCTTCTAAACCAAATGTTGCGGTAATAAATCATGATAATAATAGTGTTCTTATTGATAGTTTTACTGAATATTTAGAAACAACAACTAATATCAAAAAGCTAAACGACGAAGAAGAAACACTAAGGGATGCTTTATTTTATAATGAAGTAGATTATATCTTAATAATACCGGAAGGTTACACTGAAGACTTTATGAATTTGAAAAATCCTAAAATAGATACTATGACTGTTCCTAGTTCTTATGGGGCTAAATACACAGAAATGTTATTAAATAGATTTTTAAATATTTCAAATGTATATAGAACAGCTGGTATGGATCAAGAGATAATAGCCAAAAATGTTAAAATAGATTTAGAGAAAAATGCAGAAGTTATAATGATGAATGAATACGATGTTACTGCTTTAGCAGTCGCTAGTTATTATTATAATTTTACAAATTATACTTTTATTGGAATATGTGTTTATATTGTGGGATTGATAATAAATTCATTTAACAGTACCAATATAAAAAGAAGAAATTTAATAAGTACCTTTTCATATAAAAAAATAAACATTCAATTATTTGCGGGTAACTTATGTTTAGCATTACTAATATGGTTACTTTTTAATATTATTGGTTTAATTTTTTATCCTGAAGTTATGATGAGTAGTCATGGATTACTATTGATAATTAATTTTCTAGCATTTTCTATTACTGCATTATCAATTGGATTTTTAATAGGTAATTTAGTAAAATCGAGAGAAGCTATGGATGGAATTGTAAACGTCTTGGCACTAGGATCAAGCTTTATATGTGGAGCTTTTGTTCCACAAGAATTATTAGGGGACTTTGTTATTTCGATAAGTAAAGTTTTACCATCGTATTGGTTTATTAAAAATAATAATGATATTGCAAACTTGACATCATTTGATTTTAATTCATTACAGCCAATATTTATCAATATGTTAATTATTCTAGTATTTGGATTAGCATTCTTTATTATAACTAATATTGTTAGTAAATTAAAAATTAAAAATAGTTAACAAAAAAACATACTAAGTATGTTTTTTTATCCATTATTATTGTTTTGGTGTTTTGCTTTTAATTTTAATTTTCTAATTGGTCTATCTTCTAATTCAACTGCTTGTTTTTGTAACTTTAATATTTCTTGTTGCCAATAAGCTTTTGCTTCAAGAAGTTTTTCTCTTTCAATTTTTCTTCTTTCATTTAAAATATCAGGGTGATATGGTTCACCATAGACGATTCTGCTTCTTCTTAAAAAACGTGGTTGTTCCATAAAGATAGGTACTATTGGTACTCCAGATAAGGCCGATATAACAAACATTCCTTCTTTAATTCTGCCTAAAGTATTTTTATTTATATCAGATATCGTTCCTTGTGGAAACATCATAAATATCTTTTGTTCATCATGTTTCTTTAAATATTTTATTGCTTCCATCATGGCACTTCCATTATGCGCATCTCGATCAACTTTCATAACATCAATACTTGTAAGGAAACAATCCATAAGTTTGTTTTCAAAACATTCCTTTTTAGCCATAATCTTCATGTTTTGATTTGATGACCATAGTACTGGACCATCTAAATCACTAGTATGATTTGGTCCAAAAATATAAGTTTTATTTTCTAGTTTATCTTTATTATACTCAGTTATTCTTACAAAACTTTTATGAAATAGGGTATATCCTAATTTTTTTAAATCGACTTTCACAATTAATTTCTCTCTTTCCTTTAAAATTACAAGACTATTATACCTCTTTTTTTTATATTGTCAAAATGAAATTAAATGAATTGGCAAAAAGAAAATATTGTGATATATTTATATAGTATGGAAGGTAAGGAAGTAAAATGAAAAGAAGTTATCTTACTTTAGGTTTATTGATTGTATTTGTAAGTATTATTGAAGTAATGTTTTATTTTAAATGGAGTAATAATTCAGTTAGTTTCGTGACTTTAAGTATAAATCCAGAAATTGAATTAGCTTTAGACAATAAAGATATAGTTATTGATGTTATTGCGCTAAATGAAGATGCTGATATATTGACTTCTGATTTAAATTTAAAAGGTCTTACCATTGAAGATGCAAGCAAAAAAATTATTGATTCATCTATGGAGACGGGATACCTTGACGAGTATAGTGATGAAAATACTGTTGTTGTGACAGTTGTCAATGATAGTGAAACCAAACGTCAAGTACTTGAAGAAAAAGTAATGACTAAATTAAATGAACATTTTGAAATGAAAAAGATTTATCCGATAGTAATTGCTAAAGGCTTAGATGAAGATCTTAAAAGAGAAGCAGATGAATATGGTATTAGTTATGGAAAGATGCTTCTGATTGAAAAAGCAGTTACTTTAAATGAAATATTATCAAAAGAAAGTCTAATAAATATTTCTATTCGCGATATTCAATCTGAAATAAAAGATGCTGTGGCAAAAAGACTTGGTGATTTAAATGAATTAGAACAAAAAAGAAACGAATGGAAAGAAGAAAAAAATAATTTAAAGCAGGAACGCACAGAAATTATGAAACAAGAAAGAGAAAAAATTATAGAAAAATACCAAGAAGAGTTAAAAAATATGACTCAAGAACAAAAAAGGGAAGCAATTGAAACATATTTAAAAAAAGAAAAAGAAGAAATGAAAAGTGATATTAGAGCCATAAGAGAAGAAATGAAAAAAGGTAATGAAGAATATCTAGTTATTGAAAGTGACGCTAACGCTATTAGAGAACAAATAAAAGGTCGTATTCAAGAAAAACGTGCTGGTAGATAAAAGAAATATCTTAACAAAGTAAAAAAGATGGTAACACCTTTATATAAATAATAGGAGGTAAAAATGATAAAATTAATTGCATTTGATCTAGTAGGGGTTTTAGTTAATGAAAAAGATATTGAATTAAATTATGAAGAAGAAAAATTAGAAAGAATGTTTGGACCAAATTTGAATGATGCTGATTATTTAATAGAAGGTAGAAAATTAATTAATAAAGATTCAATTCTAATGCGAACTACTGAACAATTAATCGATAAAATATATAATGTTAGAGATAGGGAATTATTTAAGAAGATTAAAGAAAAGTACCCTGACATTAAAATAGTTATTGCTACTAATCATGTCTCTTATGTAAGAAACTTTATTGGTGAAGCACTAGGAGTAGAGTATTTAGATGATGTCATTATTTCAGCTGAAATACATAAAATAAAACCTAATGCCGATTACTATGAACATATCGTCAATAAATTTAATCTTAAGCCTGAAGAAATATTATTTTTAGATGATAATATAAATAATGTGGAGGGTGCTAAAGAAGTTGGACTTCAAGTTATTAAAGTAGATAAGAATATGGATTTATTTGAAGAAGTATGTAATATATTAAAATAAATAAAAATAACATCTAATAATGTTATTTTTTAGTTAAAATTGCTACTAATCTACCAATCCAAATCCTAATATTTTCGAATTGTCTTTAGAGACATATATAAGAATATTATTAGGCATCATCATTAACTTATCTTGAATAAATTCAACTATATATACATCTTGATTACTTATATCAGTATATACTGTGCCTAACTCACTTACATTGTACGCTTTAACTCCTTCAAGAGCTTTTCTTTCGTAAATGTTTGGAGTTTTATTAGTTATATTTTCCTTTTGATTAGTTGATAAAATGTTATAACACATATCCCCAATATATTTTAAATAATTAGGATGTTTGTTTGTAATAATTCTTATTTCATATGCTTTAATTGTAGTAGGGTATGTCTCATCAGGAGTATCTTTAATATATACTTCAACTAACATATTCTCATCTATATCATCAATAGAATATTTTTTATCCAAATCTTTTTCTTTGATTATAGTGCTTTTTTCAACATTTACAATAGCGTTATTGGTTAAAGCCTTTTTATTAGGTACAGTATTATAAATATTTAAAACAATATTATCTTTATTCTCTTCTACACTTTCGATGATTCCTTTTATTCCTAAAATAGGTTTTTTATTAGAGTTATTACTATTATTATTTATGCGATTAACTATTATTAAACAAGTTGCTATTAACAGTATAATTATAATAAATATATTTTTCTTTTTCATAGCATCCTCCGCCTTTTATATTATAACATACCTGTAAATATACCAAAAAGATGCTTTAAAGTTAAGCATCTATAATTTAATTGTGGCTATTTTCAGCCATTTCTGCAATTGCCTTAGTTTGATGAATAGTACCATGTGGATGATTAGGTGGGGCATAGATAGAATATAATTTAATTGGAGTATTGCCAGTGTTAATTAAGTTATGCCATGTATTTGCGGGAATAAATATAACAAAATCATCATATACAGGTTGATCTATATAAAAATTATCTTTACTGTTACCCATTCTTACTAATCCTTGACCTTCTTCAATACGTAAAAATTGATCTACATGTGGATGAACTTCTAAACCGATATCTCCTCCAACCGGAATACTCATTAAAGTAAGTTGTAAATTATTCCCAGTCCATAGAGCAGTACGAAATGCATTATTACTTAAGGTAGCTTTATTTATATCGGTAACAAAAGGTTTTGGACCAAAATCTGTTGTTATGTTGGTTTCTCTGTAACTATTATACATATATACCTCCTTATAGTATTCTTTAATATTTTATGCGCTATGTTTTAATTAATTACTATATTGAAAGTGATTTGACAGAAATAAATAGTGTGTTATAATAACCAATACTTAAGAGGGGATAAAATGTTTGGTGAAGTTTTTGATTCCGATAAATGTATTCATATTAAACCTATAAATCGCAATGATGAAGAAGCTAGAAAAGTTTCTGAAAAAATTGGGGTAAGTATTTATGATGCAAAAGATCAGTTTAAATGGCATGAAGTTAAGGGTAAATATTATCACTTTAAATTCTCTAATCGTCTTATTCGAATTTTAAATGAATTAATAGGACCTAAATTAGCGCTTCAATTTGACTTAAAGACAGTTAGTAATATTCCTGCTATTATGGATTATGGTGATAATCTTAAATTTTATGGTATTCTATCAGAAAATTTTAAAGATAAAGATAAACAATACCTGAACATGAGTGAACTTGGTTTTAAAAATAAAAGGGGTATTGATAACAAATGGAAAAATATCCCTAAATTAAAAAAATATTGTAATAAAGAAGATTACGATGATTTAATAAATAGTATATTTAAGATGACTTGTTTAGATTATATAATGGGACAAGCAGACCGAGTATCAAGCAATTTTTTGTTTGAACGAGATGGTTCAAAAATGAGTTTTGCTCCATTATTTGATTATGCTGAAGCTTATGAAAGTATTAAAGAAGGTTGTGTATATGATAGATATCATAATCCATCATTACCATTTTCTGTTGGTAACGCTTTTATGACTTTATCATTTTGGGAAACAAAATTTAAGTGGTTCTTATGGAAGTATCCTAACTTTCAAAAATACTTAGAAATTGCGTGTGATATTGATATCATTAAAATATTAGAAGAAATAGAAGAAGAACATTCTCTACATATATCAGATGATTGTAAACAATATTATGATGTTCGAACTAAAGAAAAACAAAAAATAATATTTTATTAAAAAAGGTGATAACAAAAAAATATGGTTAAACATATTTTTTTATTTTAGTAAAATTTGTGTATTATCGTATAAGTTCTCAGATGATGTCGGTTGACAATCATCAAAAATAATTGATATACTATATATATCATAAATACAACAATAGATTAGAAAGATAAATATAGGTGATTTAATGAAAAATAAAGGATTTACATTAACGGAATTGATTGCGGTTATAGTAATATTGGCAATCATAAGTTTGATTTCAACGCCAATAATTACAAATTTAATAGACGATTCTAGAATAAAAGCTTTTGAAAATACTGCCCAAGGTATTATTAGAACGGTAGATTATGGATATACCCAAGACCTTATAAAAGCCAGTACATATGAAACAACATTTACTTATAAAAACGGAGTAGAAGAAACAAATGTCATTGCAAAAGAATTAAAATACACTGGGGACAAACCAGAAAACGGAATTATTAAAGTAAATATTGATGGTGAAATAGCATTAGCAATCCATAATGGTAGATTATGCGCTAATAAGCGTTATAGTGATGTCAAAGTATCAGTAAGTGAAATACCTTTAGAAGAATGTTTAACTTCGAATGAAGATATCCTACTAGTGTTATCGTTGTTGCAAATAGTAATAGTTTAAATGTAGCATATGCTGATTATGTAGTGCCAGCTAATTCACTTGAATCACAAGTGATTCTTAATCAAGCTATAGAAGAGGCAATTTAAAGCAACAAAGCACTACTTTTGTTTGATGGAACATACATTATAAATGATAGTATTTTACTAGGAAACAATACTAATTTAAGAGGTGAAGGACTAAATACTATTATTAAACTTCAAAATAATCATCCAGTTAATGAAATTGATTTAATTGAAAACAAAGATACCGAAAATAGTAATATTACTATAAGTAATTTATTAGTTGATGGTAACAAAGAAAATCAAGATGGTTCTTATCATGTTGTTGATATAAAGTTAAATAATGTCAGTAATTTATCTCTTAATAATATTGAAGTAAAAGGATCTCTAATAGAAGGAATATATTTAGATAATTGTTCAAATGTAATCATTGATAAGATTAATAGCAATAACAATGGCTTTTATCAACTTGATGCATCAGGTATTCAAATAGATAATAGTACTAATGTAAAAATAAGTAATTCGATTTTTGAAAAAAACGGCTTTCATGGAATACTTTTATCTAATTCAACTAATAATACCATTACTGATTCAATAGTTAGAAATAATGGATGGGATGGAATTAGAATTCAATGGGACTCAAAAAACAATGTCTTTGATAAAATTACTAGCAATAATAATTTTAGGGGAATATATATAACTACAGCTTCAGAAACTAACACTATTACGAATAGTACTTTTGATAGTAATTCAAATGGTGTATGTTTTAATAGTTCATGGGAAAATATTATAAGTAATTCTACAATTAAAAACTCTACAGGAGTAGGTGTACTAACAGTAGAAGGTTCTGACTATAACTACTTTAGAGACAATCTTTATGAAAATAATACGACAAATTTCGATTTAGTTTATGAAGATCAAATGATGCCATAAAAAATTAAATATATTTTTGTTTAAGAATACCTAATGGGTATTCTTTTTAATTTTAATGAAAAGAAGAGATTTTATTGACAAAAAAACTAAGTATTTCTACTTAGTTAAAATTCTAATGGAGTGATAACTTGGATCACTTAACATGTATAGTGTAACACCTATTTTAAAATTATATATGGTAATAAATTTATTTGTATGAACCTAGTAATGTAATTTTTATAGTTTGCATACAGCTCCAATTTAAGTTATTTGCTAATAAGCCTATCAAATCACTGGCTACAAGCAAATTCATTAATACTCTATAATTATTCACAATATTAATTGTTTTCTTTTATAATTTTTTGTATTTTTTTAATAACATTATCTTTTGATTCTTTACTGTGAGTTAAATAATGCTCCCAAAAAGCTTTGATAATATTGCTTTCATGAGATATTAATAAAGTGTTGCTTTCATTTTTTTCAATAATTAATTCAGTGTTTTCTTTTATATATATACTTGATGAACTAAAATTACCATTTTTTAAAATAACATGGTAATTATCATTGTTGTTTAACATATCAATCGTGTTTTTTAAATGATTTATATAATCGTGTTTTGTATAAAATACACCTTTAATAAAGGAATATGGGATATTTTTATTAAAGGATGGAGAAATATTAATAATATCTAAAATAGTATAATTTTTAAGATTATTGAGCAATAGTTCTTTCTTTTTTAAAAATGGATTTATAAGGTTTTCCTTGCTGTTTTCCTTTAAGACTTTGGTAATTATGTCATTAGGAGTAGAAACAAAAGACAAGGAGTAAGAATCTATTATAATATTATCATTATTGAAACTAGAAAACTCATTGATTTTTTCTTTATTAGGATTTGTTATAACATTCATTAAAGGCTTACATAAGGCAAGATAATTATTAAATTCTTTTCTTAAAGAAGAAACTGCTGTTCTATCATTTATATGAATATTCAACATATCATTTGTTTTGTTGCCAACAGAAGTAGAAGTGATTGCTTCATCACGATTAATGAATATAGTTCTTCTTATAATACCATCTCTTAATTTAGAATAATAATATGGTTCAATTTTTCCGGTTAAATACAATGGTATCCATTTAGATATTGCTTCAAATATTTCGTTATATTCTCGAGCAATAGTATGAATTATTTTAATTTTATTACCATTTTTTAAAACATCAATTAATAATTTGCTCCAAATACTTACAAACTTTTCATCTAACATCCAACCCATAGATTCATCGCTATATAGTAAAAGAACTTGATTTGTTTTGTTTTTAGCGTTAGTTAAAAATCTAATAACAGCTTTTCTTTTTCCTTCATCACCATAGTAGTAAATAGAATTAACTGAAGAATTCACTATACTCTCAGATCCAAATGTTATATTTTGATCAAATAACCATTTTTCTAAGGATTTTTTAAAGTTGTTGGTATTTTTGAAAGTATCTATATCATTAAATTTATATTCTAATTTATCAGCTACTATTTTTTTATAAAAGTAATCAATTATATTAGGAATATATGATGCATTCTTTGGTGGTTTTCTTTTTCCGCTTCGCCATCTACTAATACAAGATTCAGATAAAGGTACTGAGATAGCTAAATCATTATTAGTAGAGTTTGTAATAATCATTAGAAAAGATAACTTGTCTTTAAACATTTTTCATCACCAACAATATTGTATCATTTAAGCGAAAAAACGGCAAGAATGTGACATTGTTAAATGGCACGTGGCAAATGATGGTTGAATATACTAAATAATTACTTTTTATGATACAATTTTATTGGATATATAAATCTTGTGAATTTAAGGGAGTTGATTTATTTGAGATTAATTAAAAAAACGAATCGAAAAACACTTTTGATAATTATTTTGCTGACATTAATTGTTGGAGGAACAATTGTTTTTTCGACTTTTTATGAGCCTAAACTTAAAGAACCGACAATTGACTTAGGATACGAATTAGAGGAAAACGAAAAAATTACTATTAAAGAAGTACAACCCGAGCAAATTGATGACGTTGAAATATATGCTTATGATTTTAAACTTTCTTCTGGTCAACCAGAGGGGACAATAGAAATCTCAATTCCATATAGTGACAAAAAATTAAAAGAAGATGAAGAAATTCATGCTGTTGCTGGTAAATACTACAACGAGGAAACAAAAAAATGGGAAGATGTTGTTTATACAGTTGATACAGAAAATAATATAGTAAAAATTATTACTAATCATCTATCTACTTATGGTGTATTTAAAATCACAAATCCTAATAAAAGAAGTGCATATATAAGTGAAATTAATGTGTATGCTGCTTATATGTCGACGGAAAAGGCAGAAAAAATATTGAATATTTATGGTAAACAAGAAGAATCGTGGAAAGAAAGTGTAGTATCATCTACTTTAGAATCATTTGGTAGTTTTCCAATGTTTGTTACTACATCAATTCCAAATCTTTTAACCTTAGGTGGCGCTTATGATTCATATGTTAGCAAAAAATTTAATGATGCTATTTCAAATCTTGGAATTGCAACTGCTTGTTCTCAATTTGCATATGATGCCTATACGAATGGATTAGAAAGTAAGGAAACAGCAATAAGTGCAATGAAAACAGCTTTAAACATTGCCATAAATATGGCTACACCATCAATTCAATTAGCTTATGTTGGAGTTGGAGTAATTGATTTTGCACTTACTGATGTTAGTACTTTTGCTGTATCTAACAAATATAAAAGTACCAAAAATATGTATGATGAATATTACAAGAGAAAAGAAAACAAAAGAGATACTAAGGATTGGGTAAAAATATTTGATAAAATATATAAAGATAATAAAAGTAAACCTGAAACAGTATTAGAATTAATGAGTAAAGAGATTGATAGATATGTTAATGAATACTGGGAAGTGTCAGCAACTGATTATGAGTCTTGGATTTCATCTTATGATAGAAATGGATCATTAGCAAAATATCCATGGCCAGAGGCCAAACATCGTGAAAACATATCAAGTATTTATAAAGAAAATCTATTATCATTACTTCAATCACCACTTAGAGTAATGAGTCGTAATATGTATCTTGATAGCATTTTAGAAAGAGAAAAAGAGTATAAAACAGTTGCCAATTATTATAATCAAAAATATACTGTTAATATAGTTGAAAACTTAAAGTCTGATAATAGTTCAACTTGGGCAGGATATTATGCAAGATTTTCACCACTTTCAAATACAGTTGAGTCAAAAAATTGGACAGTTAAATTAGATGAGTCAGGTGCTGGAAAAATATCATTTACTTTATTAGGTCATCTAACTGCAGGATTACCAATGAAAATAGATTTATATAAAAATGGCAGTGATATTGAAAACGGAAAAAAAGCATTAACAGTTACATTAAAACCGTTTTCAAAGTCAGAGCAAACAATTAATTTAGAACCAAAAAAAGTTAAAGAAGACACTGAAGAACCAATTGATGAAAAACTAGATAATAAACCGCCTGTTGTACCAGTGGAAGAAGATAATCCGTGGTATGAAATAACAGTAAAGGCAACAGATGGTTCAAATGCTTTTGCTGGTTGGAGTGCTGTATTTGGATATTCTAGTGATAGTTCACCAGATTTAAGGAATATATATAAAGATTTTAAAAGCAATGGAGAATGTGTATTATATATTCAAAAATCTGATTATGAAAGTGTATATAGTAATGGAAAAATATGGCTTTACAAGAGTAGTGCTGATTTATTTGCAAAGAAGAAACCTGATGTGGAAGTAAACTTTTCTCTAAGTGGCTCGTATTCTGGTGAATTACATGGGGAACCTTTTTATAAATCGGTAGTAAGAGCAAAACCAAAAGCAGATAATCAACCAGATATGTTGGAATCTATTAGTGGTAAGTATTCATCTTATATGATTTACTCTTTATATATTGAAGAATACGACTGGATGGGAACTCCACAAGAAATGAAAAACGAAGAAAGATTTGGTGCTAACGAAAAACCATCTGCAGATGTAACACTTCACTATAACGGCGATTCGTTATCATATATTAGTTCGGCAAATCCATATCAAAGTTTCGGAAATGAAATATTACTAGATAAATTAAGTAGTTCTAGGTACGAAAAAACATTTGATAATGATGGACTTGTTACAAAATATTCTGTGGATATTATATCAATAGGTACTTCGGCAAAAATAACAATATCTCAAGAAAGAAAATCACCTAAAAAGGTACTAAAACAAGAATATATATTAAATATAAAATAGAAATTATATAGGGAAGTGAATAGTATGGCAAGGAAAGAAAAAAATAAAAAACAAATACCTTTATTTATATTAATAATAATATTTTGTTGTTTATTTTTTGCAATATATATTAGTTTAAGTACATGGACATTAGTTATCTTTGGTGATTCTGTAATAGGTACAGTTGATAGTTATCAAACTCGCTTAGATGAAATTAGAAGTGAACAAAATAAGTCACGAACTATTTCAAAAGGATACTACTTTTTTGTAGATGGTAAAGAATACAAAGGTCATGTTATATATAGTAGCGATGAATCGTGGCCGAATTTAGATAAAGGAGAAACACGAATAGAAAGAATAACTTATTTACCGTTTTTTCCTTATATAAATAAACCATCTATATTAGTAGAACTTAATAAGATGGGAGAGTTTGCGATTATATATCATATAATTGCTCCAATAGGTTATGTATTATTGTTTATACTCATTAGTAAGACCATAAAAAAGAGAAAGAAAAAAGAAGTAGTCAACTAATAAATTTAACAATTAGATCAACTTTATAGTTGGTCTTTTTTATTACCAAATATTAAACAAGTTATATTAGTTGTTCATATTGTATTCGGATTAACAACTTTAAACTTCCTATTAACTATATTTGACTTAACGTTTTCTTCTATTCTTTCATAATTGTTTGATTATTTTTTTCATACACATCACACCTTTCTTAAACAATAAAAAAATCTATTCTTTCGAATAGATTCAATAATTAACATCACTTACTGCGACGATTTTTGCTTTTGGAGCAAGTGACCGGAATCGAACCGGCATCCTAGCCTTGGCAAGGCCATATACTAACCGTTGTACTACACCTGCATTGACAAGAAATATTTTACCATATTTTTTTTTATGTGTCTAGTCTTTATCGAATTTTCATTCTAGATTGATTCTAAAAACAATATAATATTTATTACTACTATGTTATAATATATGAAAAACAAATTTTAGGGGGGAACAGTATGAATGTTATAAATGATATTTTGGGTATTTTATCATATAATATAGCGAAGGGTATATATGTCTAATTATATAAGTAATCATCAAAATAAAGAATTAAGTGAATATTTTAATATATTATGTAATAATGAATACCCAGATTTTATTGATAAATATATTAGTTCTAAAGAATTACAAAGATTAAGTGGTGTTGGTCAGTTTTGTGGAGTAGATTATAATAAAATTAGGTGTCATGATACTAAGTATTGGTATTCTAGATTAGATCACAGTGTTGCTTGTGCTTTAATTGTTTGGCATTTAACAAAAGATAAAACGCAAACAGTTGCGGCATTATTTCATGATGTTGGAACCCCAGCATTTGCGCATTCAGTTGATTATATGTATGGTGACTATATTAAACAAAACAGCTCAGAAAAATCTACTCATGATATGATTAAAGAATCAAATGATATTAAAAAAATGTTTAAAGACGATAACATACAGTATGATGATATAATTAATATTGAAAAATTCCCCGTAGTAGAAAATGAAAGACCTAAAATATGCGTTGATAGACTTGAAGGAATATTGAGTACTGGTCTAGTATGGGGCCGTTTTTGGTCAATTGATAATATTAGACATATTTATCAATCAGTAACTGTTTTAAAGAATAGTGATGGTTTAGATGAAATCGGTTTTAATAATCTGAAAATATGTGATTTTTTCTTTAAGGGAGCTTTTAAATATAGTATGTTACTTCAACTTAATGAAGATAAATTAAGTATGCAACTGACTGGAGACATTTTAAGAATGTTAATTGATTATGGAGTAATAAATAAAGAAGATTTATACCAACTGAGTGAACAAGAAATCATAACTAAAATTAAGAAATGTGATGAAAAAATAATTAAATATGTTTGGTCAAAATTTGAAAACTTAAAAGGGGTAGAAAAGACGGATATTGAACCAATTGATAAATACTATATTTCCATTGATTGTAAAAAAAGATATGTTAATCCTTTAGTAAGCGTTAAAGGTAACAATGTTAGATTAACTAATGTATCTAATAAAGCTTCACAGTTACAACTCACTTATACTAATTTTAAAGATAAAAACTATGCTTTTATCGATTTAGAACCAATTAAAAAATTAGAAAAGAGGGGACATTTAAAAAAAATGATATCAGTTAAAAAACTAGCTAATAAAAACTATCAGGGATTTATTACAACTCGTGATAATGTTTATGCTGGTAAGTTAATTGCGCCTATTAATCCTGATATTGAACCAACTGTTAAATACTATGATCAATTTGATAATGAATTAAGTGGTAATGAATTAACAGTAAAAGGTAAAGTTAATCGAGTTACTACTGGTGGTGATATATATCGTAAGATGTTATTTTCGTTAAACGAATATGATTTGGCAAACGATTTATTATATACTTCTCCTAATTATTATATAAGGGGCATAGAGCCTAAAGTATTAACTCCAAAAGATATTATGATAGGGGAGTATTATAATTTAGAAGAATTACTAATATATTTTAAATTCAAAAAGGAACTAACTTTTGAAGATATAAAAAAAATATATCGGCTATTCTTAAAAAACGATCACTTCTTGTATGAAAATGCCGAAATATTTGGTTTAACTTTATCTAAAAAGTTTGGAAAATATTATCCAACCGGTAAAGAACATCCATTCCCAACAAGTCTTTTAGAAAATTTATCTAAACTTACGACTTATAATATTAGTCCACCTTATACAGAAAAACAAAAGATAATGAGAAGATAAAATAGTTGACAAATATATAATAATAAAATATAATACTGGTAGAATTTGAATTTGATTCAAGTTCTACTTTTTTCTAACAAAAGAGTCAAAAATGCTTGTATTCACATATAATTGTGATATAATGAGTATGGCTTTTTTATTACACACGTTATGGATTTGAATATCTAGTGCCAATTTTGGTGGTATTTAAAGTAGAAGTAACGGAGGAAAAAACAAAAGGAGGAATTATTATGGCAGTCGTTTCGATGAATTATTTACTCGAAGCAGGAGTTCACTTTGGACATCAAACAAAAAGATGGAATCCAAAGATGAAAGAATTTATTTTTACTTCAAGGGATGATATTTATATTATCGACCTACAAAAAACAGCTAAGAAGATTGAAGAGGCTTATGCAGCTTTAAACGCTATCGCAGCTAATGGTGGAAAAGTACTATTTGTTGGTACTAAAAAACAAGCTAGTGA
>CAYPGI010000007.1:0-12235 GCA_964410275.1 uncultured Muribaculaceae bacterium
TAATATAAATGGAAATATTAAGTGTCCGCACATTTCACTACCTTTTAATGTAAGTTTTTATATATTTAATAATACCATAGTTGAGCTTTTATAGTCAAACATGGCTCTTGGATAATTATTTATCCAATCTTCTATTTCTTGTATTACCTTTTTACTTATATTGTCTATAAGCATTCCTTTGGGTATCCATCTTCTTATTAGTCTATTATTATTTTCATTACTCCCTCGTTCTCCAGAGCAATACGGATGGGCATAATATATACTAGTCCTTGGTTTCCTTCTTAAACATGATTCCTCCATTCCTTTATAATCCATAAATTCTACTCCATTATCAAACGTTATTGTTTTGAATTTATCATAGAACCTTTTTCCATATTTTCGTTCTAAACCATTTATTGCTTTTACTACATATTCTGTTTTTTTACCTTTTAATTTTATTATTATTTCCTCCCTTGTTTTTCTTTCAGTTAAAGTAAATAATACTGATCCCCTTTTACGTTTTCCTATTACTAAATCTCCTTCCCAATGTCCATATACACTTCTATTATTAGCTTCTTGTGGTCTATGTTCTATTGATTTTTCTGCTGGTATTTTTTTTGATACTCTTTTTTCTTTGTTTTTGTTATTATATTTTTTTTTATAGATTATTTTTTTAGGATCTATTTTACTAAAAACAGTTCCTAACTTAATTGTATTTCTAATAGTTCTACCGCTTACTTTTACATTAAAACCATATGATTCCATCTCAAACGAAATCACTTCTGGTGACTTTTTATTTATTAATATTTCTTCTTCAATTCTTTCGACTAATTTAATATTAACATCCAATTTTAATAAAGGACCTTTATCAGTTTTATTATAATCATATTTTTGTTGTGCAATATCCGCTGAATATACTTCTATTTCTTCATAATTAGTTGTCAAATTAGTTGTTATTCCACGTTTTACTTCTCTTCTTATTGTTCTTTCACTTTTATGTAATAGTTTAGCTATTTCTTCCTTTGTTTTTTTATCACAATTATACCAAGTTTCTATCATTGTTCTTTCTGCATAAGTTAAGTGTTTATATTTTTCGGTTTTTTTGTTATAATCTAAATGACACATATTTTACCTCCAATGTCTAGTTTCCACTTACATTGTATCATAGGTAATAATATGTGTCTTTTTTTATGTCCTAACCGGACACTTAACTCTTCAATTTATAAAAAGAAAAATACACTATAATTCAGTGTATCTCTTATTAATTATATTATAACCCTTTTTATTTTCTTTAATCACTCGTTTATAACTTACCGAAGATGGTTGATAAGCTGAAAAGTCATAGTACCCTTTATACTTAACTTTAATACTGATTATAAAGTTATAAGTATTCTTATTTAAATCTTGATAAATGCATAAAATACAATTATCATCTTCAACAATAATATCTTTGCTTTCATCAACATAATTAATAATTCTTGCTTGAACACTTTTTTGTTCATTCGACGCTATATCAAAAGTAGTAAATAGTCTTTGGTTTTGTTCGCGATTACTTGCTTGTATTCCGCGGATTTGCTCTCCTGTAAATAAATCATAAAACTTGATATTAGATGCTACTCCATATCCTACATTACTGATAATTAGTTTTACATTAATGTCATTCTCTGTTTCAGTAGTGTCAACATTTACATTAGGGTATTTTTTTGCGAAATTCTTACCTATTGGTGTTAAATGATAATTAAATTTATCAATATTATTAATAGATTCAATTTTATCTAATAGTAAATATGGCTTATGATTTTCCTTATTTTCATTTTTAATCCTATTGTTGACAGTATAAACAGTCGCAAACACAGGAATAACAATTGATAAGATTGGCAGCAATATATTTATCCAAAATAATGATAAATCAGTCATAGTTCACCTACCTTATATAATTATTTAATATGTGTTCCATTGTTATCTTGATATCCGGAAATACACTAATGTTCTCTAATTCTTTTCTTGAAAACCAATCAAATTCTTGGCTTTCTTCTTTATCAAAAACAATGTTATCTTGATTTGTAGGCACTCCTACATAAATAATATCAATATGCAAGTCACCACTAGAACTACGGTTTTTTTGAATTCCTAACGGCCTAATAAAATCATTTTCTCTAGGAAATCTTTCTCCTAATAATTTTACTCTGATACCAGTTTCTTCATAAACTTCTCTTAAAGCTGTTTCTTCCGGTGTCTCATTATCCTCAATATGTTAAATTTAGGATGCTTTACTAATAATATTTTTTTTGTTATTGGATCAATAACAAATACTGATGCACAAAAATGTCTGTTCATAACTTCACCCAATATCATTATAACAAAAGAAAACATAATTAGAAACAAATTACTGTTTTCACTTGTCTAATTATGTCAATTATCTAGTTTTCAATGGAACTGATGTCTTAATTATATTTTCACGATGTTGAATTTGTCCTAATAATTGAGTTTGAATATTCAGTTCTTCAGCATACTCCGAACTTATGCTAGTATCAATAAATAACCATTGTTTTTCTTTCATCTGACCATTTCGATAAAGTTCTAATAATTCTATTTTTTTAACAATAGTGTCATTTATTCTATGGCTTACTGCTCTTTCTATTCTTTTCATATCTTCAATATATAATTGATTACATATATTAGTAATATATTGATTATTCTTTTTCTCTAAACTTAAATATATCAATTCGTCAAAACACTTTAATCCATCGTTCAATGTTTTACTTAATAAGTCTTGAATAATCTTGAATTCCTTATCTGTAGTTTGTTCTCTATATAATTCATCTTGATAACTTTTCATTTCATCGCGAAATTCTTTTTCATCAATTAATAATTGAATAACATTTTTTCTAGTACCATCTACATTATATTCCCTTTTTAAGGCTGGATATTTTTCAATATAATTGGGATTTTCTTTTAGAATTTCATCAACCATTCTTCTAGTCATATTGTCTCTAGTTTCTTTTATACCAAGAAAACGATGTGTTGATAAGTCTTTTACTGATTTATCTAATTCTATTTCTTCTAATAGTTCAGCTTTCTTTAATGCATATATCTTAGAACTATATTTTTTTAATGATTTCAAAGTTTGTTCTTTAGAAGCAATTCTTGCATCCCTTTCAATTGTCATTGCACTGTAATTAGTATCATAATATTCTTCATATTCCTCATGAATAGTAAATTCTCTAGCCCAAAAAAGAACATCTAAATTAGGCATTTTATTTTCTTCAATCATTCTATTTTGATAAACATGACGCATTTCATGATAACTAGTCTCGAACATTTTAGCAACAATGTCTTCTTTCTTTTGAGTAGTATCCCTTAAATATATTCCTAAAGGATTAACCATTATACGATATATAGCCTTTCCTTTTTTTAAAGCCATTGTTTCAGAACCTAAATGAGTAAATAATTTACCAACTTTAATCAGTGATAAAGGTTTTAATAAACTGATTTTTTCTTGTTTTATAAATTTTTGTATAGTTAAGATTGTAATATCGATTTTAGCATTCATTTTATGTGCTTTTTTCATTGAAATATATTTTATTAACCATTTCTCTTCTTCAGCAGTCAAGTCTTTCTTTTCTTCTAATAAATATGTAAGAAAACGATCACATAAACTCACTTCTAAAGAGTTATCATAATCAAGTGTCATAAGGTTATTTAAAACATAATCGTTTCTTGCATCTCTTGTTGTATTACCATATTTTATTTTAGCGACATATGCTGTATATTCTAAACCTAATAATTCTTTAAAAAACATATCATATCTATCTTTAGATAAAGATGTCTTTACAACTAATGGATGAAAAATACAATCAATATCACTTTTTCTTTCAAATTTAGCAAGTAATATTTTTTCAATATAGTAACCTAATGCATTGTTTATTTGGTCAATTGAATTTATTAATCCATCTTTACATAAAACACAATTAGTTCCTCCACAATGAGGGCAAGTTGATTCCTTAATATCCTTTTTATTTATTTGGTCAGTAAGTTCTAAACAGTATATATCTACTGCTTTTTTACCAATGGGAGTTAAATGGCTATAATTATCTATTTGATGAACAAAATCCTGTAGTTCCATCTAATCACCTCTATTTATATTATAACAAAAAAAACAATGTTTTTAAACATTATTCTAGAATATTCTTAACCACTAAGTCATCTTTTTCAAAAATAACTAATTTTTCATTATTATCGACGGTAGCTAATATAATATTTTTTAAATTCTTACCTTTTACCTTTAATTCTTTTGTCAACCACTTCTCATCTTTATTAATATTCTTTAAATTTTTTTTCATTATACAGCCATCTATGATAATATTGGCACATAACCCTTGTTTTGTAGCTTTCAAATTCATATCCTTTATAGTAACTGGTAACTTATCACCTTTAGGTAAATAACTAACTTCACCACTTGTTTCCATTACTGCATATTCTATATCACTAATATTAAAATAACCTGCTAATCTGGTTTCTTCTAATAAATCATTTATATCAAATTTTAGTTTCTTTAAATTTTTTTCAATAATTTTGCCATCTTGAATAACAATAGTCGGTACTCCCATAAAAAATCTTCTTAAAATCATACTTTTTAAAGTAACTACCGAAACTAAATATGACATGAATCCAAACAATAATATTGCAACAATACCATTTACATAATGCGTTTCTAAATTAAAGGTCATTTCAGCAGCAAAGTTACCTATTGAAATCCCCATTACATAATCAAATAATGAAAGTTGTGATATCTGTTTTTTTCCTACTATTTTTGTAATTAAAAATAAAGTCGTTAAAGCAAGTAGCCCTCTAAATATAACATCTCCTATTTCAGCCCATTTAAAATCCATAATATCACCTATTGATATTATGGATTAATTCTATAAATTATTTCTTTTTAAACATAAACTTTTCTAGAAATTTAGGTTTAATATTACTAAACTCAAATACAACATTAGTTTTAATAACAAAGAATACAACAATAATTATTAAAATACTATATATTATATAACCTAAAACACGATCTTGTAAGAAAAACACAATAGATGCCGCAGCAAATAATATATTGATAAAATAAATAATTAATACTGTTTGTTTTTGAGTGAAATTACGCTTTATTAATTGATGGTGAATATGGAATTTATCTGGTGTTGAAATACTTTCACCTTTTAATAATCTTCTTATAATAGCAAAGATAGTATCCAAAATTGGAATAGCTAAGATTAATAATGGAATAATTAGCGAGGTCATTGTTACATTTTTAAATCCTAGTAAAGCAATAACTGCGATTATAAAACCTAAGAACATTGAACCTGAATCCCCCATAAAAATAGTCGCTGGAGGAAAATTATGAAGTAAGAATCCTAAAGTAGATCCCAACATAACAAAAGTTAAAACTAAATCTAATCCTATATTACCATTAAACATACTAATTATTCCAATAGTTAGAAAATATATAGCACTTATTCCACCAGCTAATCCATCTAATCCATCGATTAAATTCATACAATTGATACATCCTAAAATAAAGAATATAGTTAATGGATAACAGAAAAACCCAAAATTAATATAAATACCAAAAGCACTTACATCCTTTAATAATATTTCTCCGTAAAAAGCTATTATTAAAGCTGCAATAAGTTGTCCGGCAAATTTAGTACTTGGTTTTAACGGTTTAATATCATCTACAACACCCGTTAATACTACTATGAAACTACCTATTAAAATTGAATTCATAGTTGAACTTGGAGTTCCAAAAATCATATAACCTAATAAAAAACCAAAGAATATTCCCAATCCTCCCAAGCGAGGCATCGGTACTTTGTGAACTTTCCTTTCATTTGGTATATCAACTGCTCCTATATGGGTAGCAATTTTTTTAATAAAAGGAATTAATGCTCCGACTACTATAAAACTTAATAAAACCATTAAAACTATTTCAATTACTTCATTTTGACTCATACATATCACCAACAACATTATAACATATTTCGACAATGTTTTACATAAAAAAACTAACGATTGTTAGCTTCTTCTTTCTAATAAATGCATATTATCAAGGAGTATTCCGGTCCCTTCAACTACACATGTAAGTGGACTTTCAGCAATAAAAACTGGCACTTTTAATTCATGCGCTAACAATTGATCAAAACCATCAATCAATGCTCCACCACCAGTAACAACAATTCCTTTATCAATAATATCAGCAGATAGCTCAGGAGGAGTTTGTTCTAAAACACTTTTAGCTGTTTGAATTATCACATAAACACTTTCTCTTAAAGCTTCTTCAACTTCATCTGAACATACTGTAACAGAGTGAGGTAATCCAGTAACTAAGTCACGTCCTCTTACCTCAATTTTTTCATTTCTATTTCCCGGAAAAACAGTACCTACTGTAAATTTAATTTCTTCAGCAGTTCTTTCGCCAATTAATAATTTGTACTTGTCTTTTATAAATTTCATGATATCAGCATCAAAAATATTTCCCGCTATTTTAATAGATGAACTTGTAACAATATCACCTAATGATAAGACCGCTACATCAGTAGTTCCTCCACCAATATCGATAACCATATTACCACTTGGTTTAGAAATATCCATTCCTGCTCCAATAGCTGCAATTTTAGGTTCTACTTCTAAAAATACTTTTTTAGCCCCTGTTCTCTCAGCCGCTTCTTTAATGGCATTCTTTTCAACTTGAGTAATATTAGATGGACAACATATTAAAATTCTCGGCCTAGAAAAAAAGTTTTTGCCATTAACTTTTCTGATAAAGTGATTTAACATTATTTCTGTTATTTCAAAATCAGCAATAACGCCATCTTTCATTGGTCTAATAGCTATAACTCTACCAGGAGTTCTTCCTAACATGTCTCTAGCCTCAGATCCAACAGCTAATGGTTTTTTTGTTTCTGAATCAATTGCTACAACACTTGGTTCATTTAGTACTATTCCTTGTCCTTTTATATGGATTAATACGTTAGCTGTTCCTAAGTCAATTCCTATATCTTTTGCAAACACTTTATCACTCTCATTTCTGTATTTATTATAACATATTATAAAATTCTTTAATAGTTAATTAGCCAAGTTTAAATACTTTTTCTTTGTCGATTCTCCACCCCTAATATGCCTTATTTCAATATGATATTTTAATATTTCATTAACACGCAAAAAAGTATTATAATCAATATAAAATAATCTATCATGCAAATCTTTATGTACAGTACTTTTGGATACATTAAAAATTTTTGCTATTTCTCTAACTGTTTTTTGTGTTTTAATAATATATTCTGCTTCATCCATAACCCTTTTAATAATAATAGAATTCATGGCTCACCTCTTAGTTAATTATATAAAACAACATTTTATTTATGATAAAAAGTAGATATTATAAATCATCTACTTTTTTATCATAATAGCTTTCAGGATTAACTGTTTGACCATTAATAATTAATTCAAACAATAGATGACTACCTAAAGATTTATCCAGATTAGAAGTACCACTTTTACCTAAGATATGACCTTGCTTTATAATATCATTTTCTTTAACACTAACTTCACCTAAACTTTGATAGACGCTTATAATCTTATCAGTATGTCTAACTTGGACAACATTACCTAATAAACTTTCTTTCTTAACCGCAATAACAGTGCCATCTAATATTGAAACAATATCAAAATTATCTATACCACCATATACTATTCCAGAATTTTGTAAGTAAGTATTTTCATTAAATAATAATGCCTTCTCTTGAATATTTTCTTCTGCTTTATAATCATAAAAATTTTTTATTACCTTAACATTTTGATCAATATAAGGCTTAGCAACAGTTTTATCTAAACTAACAACTGGTAATTCATTATCAAATACTGTCTTTGAAACATAATCATAATCATCTTTATCCTTAAAATCGCCTTTAAAAAACATAATCTCAACTACATAAATAGTCGACAATAAAATAACTATTGAAATGCCATAAATAGCAAAAATAGCTGACTTCTTTAATCTCATTCTTCTCATAAATTCACCTCTATTTAAAGTGTGAACAATTATGAGTAATTTATACAACTTTTTTAAATTTTTTTAATTTTAGTTCCTTGATAATAATGAGTTAATATCTCATCATAAGTATAACCTGCTTTTGCCATTCCTAATGCTCCATATTGACTCATTCCTACACCATGACCATAACCCTTTGTTGTAACAATAATTCTATTATTTTCGGCTTTAATACTGAAGTAATTAGAACGCAATCCCAACTTAGATTGGACAACATTACTATTAAAAGTAACATTATTTATTTTTACCTTTTTAGTTCTACCTGTACTTGTCATTTCGATGTTTTCAACATTTAAATAATCACTATAAGCCAAACCTAACTTGTTGTAAAAATCCACTAATTTAAAGTTATAAGTATCAACATATACAGGAGATACATCACGATCCCATAGTGAACTTACACTTCTTAAATAAGGGAGCTTATTTTGAAAAATTTCTTCACTATTTTCAGTCATCCCAGTACTCGTTGAGAAAAAGAAAGCATATACAACTTCCCCATTATAATCTAAATACTCACCATTAGTTTGAATTACTGCTGTTTTTAATTTATTGATATTATCATTATATTTATTTCCCCATGCTTCTTTTAAATAGTTTAAATCATAATATACTTGATTAGAAACTGTATCTACTAAGTCATAATTATTTTTAATATTTTCCTGCATTTTATTCATAGCGTAACTACGGGCAGCAACTGCTTGTGCTTTTAATGCTTCTAATTCAAAATCAACTGGCATTTCTCCCGCTAAAACACCTACAATATATTGTTCGAAAGGTACTTCTTCTACTTCTCCACTACTTCTCATAACTCTTACAATCATATTTTCATGATATTCAAATTTAATTTCATCATCTCTAATAAAAATGTTGACAATAATTGTTGGTATTAAAAAAATTAGGGATGAAAAAAGTAGTATTTTTTTCATATTATCATACCTTTCGTTACAATCATACAAAACTACTACTTACAAAGAAGTCATACATAAAGTTGACTACTAAATAAGATAGCGCAAGACTTATCATTACATATAATATGCGCGCTTGCACTATTTTATTCTTTTTAAAAATATTATTGAGTTGAGTACCGTCAAGCACCCATATAGTTAATGGAACCATTATTATATATAGTATTGCTTTTTCCATCTTAGTCCTTATAATTATCGATCATATCGTTTCTTAATTGATATTTTTCTGATCCTACAAACTTACTTTTTAAAAATGCATCAATCATATCCTTAGCTTTATATAAGGGCACCTTACTACCAAATGATAGTATATTAGCATTATTGTGTACTCTAGACATTTTAGCATCATACGCACTATCAACCTTTGCGCATCTTACACCACTAACCTTATTAGCCGCGATACACATTCCAATTCCTGTCCCACAAATAAGAATACCTATGTCTATTTGTTTATCACGAATAGCTCTTCCTACCGCAAAAGCATATAGTGGATGATCGACGGAATCTTCTGTATTAGTTCCATAATTCGTTACATCATATTTTTTACTCAATAAATAATCAATTACTTGTTTTTTGATTTTTACCCCACGATGATCGCTGGCTATACCTATTTTCATATACTACCTACCATTCTAAATTTTTATACTTTTTATAATAATTAATATCTCTTAATAGTAAATATACTTTTCTTTTAAAATTCTTATCACCTTTATAATGAAGAGGTCTGCAAAATTTCCCACTTTTTAGTAATTTATTTATTTCCTTTTTTAATTTAGGATTTGTTACATATTTTTTTATTACTATTTTAGGCACAAAACTTAAAAGCATTTCATCTTTCATTATAAAAGTTTCTTTTTTCTTATTATGCACTAAATCATCTACTAAATATTTTATTAAATTATGTCCACAAGCTGTTAGATAATAACTACTTCTAGCTTGACGAGGATTAATTTCAAATACTTTATATTTTCCATCACGTTCATCATATTTAAGATCAAATTCAGCAAAACCTTGATATCCTATTTTTTCCATAAAAGTTTTTAAATTATAAATTACATCTTGATTAAAACCATGTTCATTAAATCCATTTACTAAAACAGTACAATTACCTACTCCCGTATTAGTACGCTCTTGTAATCCGATTTGCGCAAAAGTTATTAGTTGTACCTCTTTATCTTTACTACAATAAAAGATTGAATCAAATAATGCAGAATCATCACCAGGAACGAATTCTTGGATAACTAAATTATCTTCATATCCTGAATCTTCTATTTTTTTAATAACTTCCATTAATTCTTCTTCAGACTTAATTTTATAAACTTTGCTCATACCCTCAAAATGATGTTTATAATATTCTACACCATTCCCAGGTTTTAAAACAATTGGATACATAAATTTCTCAGTAATTTTATTTTTATCTTTACATGAATAAATAAATGTTACTGGTAAATCTAAACCACTATCTTTAAATGCTTCATAAAATTTATCTTTAACTAATAGTTTATCCATTATTTCTAAAGTTGGATAATTAAATAAGAAGTTTTTTTCTAAAATTTCTTTATTTTCAACAATCATTCTTACATATGCATCATTAGATGCTATAAGAATATTTTTTTGTCCTTTATGATTTTCTGCATATTCTTTTAAAACCCTTAAGAAAACATCATTATCAGATAAATCCTCAATAATACTTAAATTAATAATATTACTTAAACTAGTAAATGACATTCTTTGCTTACCAATCATATCAGCCTTTTTGTGATATAACTCATGATAGCATCTAGCCATATAATAAGCATTCATATCAGTACCAAGAATTAAAACATTAATGTCCATCTTACACCTACTCATCTATATCAACTAATTTATTGTCCTTAATTAAAATCCTAGGAATATTATTATCTACCATACAAATAACTTCCATACTAGTAGTATTCAAATGGGTGGCAACTTCCTTAACACTTATTCCTTCACCTATTAAAGTTACCCTGTCATAAGTCTTAACAGTCTTGTCAACTTCAATAGTAATCATGCCCATACAAATATCTCCAATAACATGATATTTTTTTGTATTAATAATAACATGACTATGATTATTACCACGACGATATCCATCAGAATATCCTATTGGTACAACTGCTATATAAGTATCTTCTTTCGCAGTGTAAGTAGCACCATATCCTACTTTAGTGCCTGCTTTTATCTTCTTTACTTGAATTACTTCGCTATATAGTGAGAATGCAGGTTTTACATTAAAAGGTACATCAGTAGTAGTAGGACTAATATTATATTTTTTAACAAAATAATTACGTCTTATCTCTCTTAATTTACCCTTAATACCAGTTCCTAATTTAGGAAGTTGATTATAGCCATACATAATAGCTCCTATGCGAATACCATTACAAAAAGGTATTTTTTCATGAGCGAGAAAGGTAACACTTTTTCCCATATGAACTATTGGAACTTTCTTTAAATTTATATTAGAAGTAAGTTCTAAAAAATTAGTCATTTGCTTATCCCATTCTTTATCATTAACACCAGATGTAGCAAAATGAGAATAAATTCCTTCTAATTCTAAGTATTCATGTTTTTCTAATATGTCATAAATTTTCTTGATATCAACTTTATCAGTAAGACCTAATCGACTCATACCACTATCAATCTTCACATGAACTTTTAATTTTTTATTAATATCTTGTTCTAAAAGTAATTTAAAATACTCATAACTATGAACAGTAATAGTAATGTTATATTTAATACACTCATAAATAAATTCAATACTAATTGGTTCTAAACATAATATAGGTGTATCTTTTAGAATTTTTCTAACTTGAATAGCTTCTTCTAAAGAAGATACCGCTAAATAGTTTACTCCGCAATCAACTATATATTTACTGATTTTATAACTATGGCCATAGCCATTACTTTTTACTACCCCAAAATAGTATTTATATTCTGGATATGTTTTAATAATCTTTTTAATGTTTTCTTCGATATTATTTATGTTTGTTTCAACATAAGTGTTTCTGTACATTTTGATAACCTCACTTTATGACATAATTATACCATTATTACAGAAAGATGTAAATTAACAAACACGACAAATACATACAAAAAAAGATAATTGACATTATCTTTTCTATATTAATTCTTCACAGATGTTATTATATAAAATTCTTAGTTTTTTCTT
>CAYPGI010000007.1:12335-16814 GCA_964410275.1 uncultured Muribaculaceae bacterium
TTCTCTAAAAAAATTAAAATATTGAGTTAACTCTTTATACTTTAAAAAAGCCATAATTCCACCTCTACTATTATCATTTTATCATATATAAAGTCAAACAACATAAAAAAAACAAGTAATTTTACATTACTTGTCATTTTATATTTTTATTGAAAAGTGTAATACATAACTAAGTTATCAAGATTTAACCAATTATTTTTATAGGTTACCTTAATACTATAAGTCCCACTATCTAGTTGATTATATTGGTCTTTTGTTAGGACTACTCTTTGACGTCCATAAATTAGATCCCACATAGTTTCTACATTACCTAAAGTTAGTTCATCACCTTCAGGTGTGATTAAGTTCACATTATTAATAGTGTATCCACCTAACCAATAAGTAAAGGCTATTCTTCTTGAAACTAAAAATCCACTAGGTAGTAATTCTATAGTAAAATCAACTTTTACTGTTATTGTAGCAGTTGCAGTTGCATAATTTCCAACTGCATCAGTAAATGTGTAGTTAATTGTATGAGTTCCAACTGATAATTGGTTAGAATTTGTTACTTCTACACCATTAACTGTTGCAACTATTGTTGCTTCAGAATCATCACTTGATACACCTGTTAATAAATTATAGTCTTCACCGTTTTCTTTTGTTATTTCTGTATATAATACAGTAAGAACAGGTGCAGTGTTATCAACATCAAATGTATAACTATTTGGATTTCCTGCTAAATCTTCAAAATTTAATGTAGCAGATTGAGTTCCAGTATAATATCTATAATATAGATTTCCACCTAAATCTCTCCAATAAGTATCATCTAAATCTCCAACAGAGAATCCTCTAACTGGTTCACTATATTGAACCATTACTTTTATTTTTCCATCTTCATATTGTTGAGTTAAAGATGAAACTGTTGGTAAAGCTTTATCAATTGTAAATGTTACAGTTGTGCTATGATTAGCTTTATCTGTTACTGTTATAGTATGTATACCTTCTAATGAAATAGTACCTATTCTAGGTGCGTATTCATTAGAAATAACACCATCAATAATTATATTTTTAACATTTTTTTCTATAATTGAATAATTTACGTCAGTATTATATAATCCATTATTTTCAACACCATTAATAACTGGATATACTTTATCTATTCTTTCAACTTCAAAATTAACGGTGTTAGGATTACCTACTAAGTCTTTTATTTCAACTGAGTATCTTCCGTTTTCACCATATAATTTCGTAAACGTCTTACTATCTACTCTATCCCAGCCAATAATATCTTGGATATCTTCACTGGCTGTTAAAGTGACAGTTACATCATTTGGTGTTACAGCATTTCCATTATTGTTTGAATAATTGAATGTTGCTGTTGGTAATGTTCTATCAGCTGTAAATGTATAAGTTCCTGGATTACCAGCTACATCTACAAAGTTAAGAACTACATCTTTTGTTCTATAATAATAATTAAAGTATTCATTAGTATTTCCTGTACTTCGCCATTGACTATCACTGAAATCTAAACCAGTAATTGATTCACTAAACAGAATCGTTACTTTTACTCTTCCGTTTTGTCTTGATTGATAAACTTGATTTATTGAAACAACTTCTGGTGCATCATTATCCAAAACAAATGGTCCTGTTCCTTCAATAATATAATTAGGATATTCATTAGTATCATAATTTTTACTATTATCTACTACTAATACCCATAAATAACGATTACCATTAATACCTTGTTCAGTATAAACTGCTGTATTATTAGTAAATGTTTGAGCATTATTAAATGATGCTAATGTTGGTTCTACATTTGTTTCAGTCCATTGATATTTTAATGTACTAAATGCTCCACTACCAATGTCAGTAGCTCTTACTATAGTGCTATGACTTTGAGCAGGTGTATTATTGCTTTCAGTATCAAATGTTACTTCTGGATCAGTATTATCTAATGGGAATCCGCCTGTTCTATATATAGATTGATTACCAATACTATCTTCAGCAACTACTACTAAATAATAAGTTCCTGTTCCTTCAGTAGTACATAATCTACTTCCACTAGTAAATTCATTAAAACTTTCATCTGTAACAGCTATATCTCTATTTGTTGTCCATGTATATTTTAATGTTTCATTGTTAACACCACTTATATTGTCAGCTAATGTTATAACTCTACAATGTTGAGGTCTAACAAAAGTTGAAGCATTTGGATTATCTGGTGTTATTGTTGGTCCTGTTTTATCAATTGTAAATGTAACAGTTTTACTATTACCTACTTTATCAGTACCTACTATTGTATAAGTTCCTTCATCGCCTAAATTTAATTCAATATTAAAATTTTCATTCTTATTATTTTTATCAAAATCTTCACGATCATAAGTAACGGTATTATTATCTTTTGTTACTGATGCTGTCATTAAAAATTTATCAAAAACAGTGGCAGTTACATCTTGATTATAATACTCTCCATTTTCAACTCCTGAAATAGTTGGGTATGTTCTATCAATTGCTGTCCAAATATCAACTTTATTTCCAGCTAAATCAGTAACAAATATATGATATGTCGCTTCTTCTGTTAATACTGTCCCATTTGGAACAACCGTTGTTCTATTAGTATCTTGGTTATATACTTTAATTTCTTTTAAATTATTTTCAATTACATTAATTGTAATATTTCCAGTTGTATGTGATTTACTTATTGGACTTTCAAATACTGGATCAACATTATCTAATACAAATTCTCCCATTCCATCGATAGAATAAACAGTACATTTTCCATCTACAGAAGTAGTCTTACATTGATAATTATATGTTGCAAGATCAGCATCTGAATACATAACACTGTTATTAACAGCTAATATCCATAAGTACCAATTACCATTTTCATCTTCTGGAGTAACAATTGAATCACTAAATAATCCTTCAGTTAACGTAATGGTTGGTTTGTCAGCAAATGAAGCAAAACTTGGTTCTTCATTTGTTTGTGTCCATTGATATTTAACATATCTTATAGCGGTTTCTGAATCTTCAACTTTTACTTTAACACTACGACTATTAGCTGGTTCACTAATATTAACATCATTAACATCAAATTCAATTGATGGTCCTGTGTTGTCAAGGTTAAAAGTTGCTTTACTTGTATACTCAGTAACATTACCCGCAACATCAGTTGCAACCATTATTAATTTATAACTACCTGTTGCGCCTGCTGGAGTATATAAAGTTTGATTATTTCTAACTGGTTTAAATCCATTTTCAGCACTTAAATCTGTCATATCAAATGTAGGAACATCTTCTAATCTTACCCAAGCGTATACTGCAGTTTTTAGTGAACTTCCACCTAAATCGCTTACTTTGGCAATTCTACGGTGTTCTGGTCTATATGTTGCAGAATTTTCTGCATCTAAGTTTAATGTTGGATTTGTTTTATCAATATTTTCTACTGTATAAGTTGCACTTCTTAATTCACTATTATTAAATGTAACACATGCAGTATAATCACCATTTTCTGAAACAGTTTCTTCTTCAGTATTAATTGCTGTCATAACAAGGTTTTCAAATACTCTTGAAAATTGTGGAAGTTGTTCTTCAATACCGCAAGTACTTCCACGTACTATTGTTACACCTTCAATTAAATCTGGATTTTCAATATCATATTCAGCAGTTAATGTTACATCTTGATTGGTCCAATCATTAATATTAGGTACCAATCTTAATGACATTAAATTGATAATATCTAAATCTGCTTGAAATTCTTCTATTTCAATAATTACTTCTAAAATTTCATTTGTAGCTTGAAGCATTTGTTGAGCAGTTGGATTTTCTAAATCTAATGCGCCTTCAATTGCATCATCTAAATCATCTAATAGATCTTGTAAACTAGGATTTAGATCTCTCGATTCTACATAGTAATCTAGAACTCTATTCCCATCTTCAATAGCTTCTTCTAAACTTTCTGTAAGTAAAGCACTAATTTGAGTTAATAATTGATTAATAGTATTTGCACCATTATTAACTAAATTTTGGTCATTAATTTGATTAGTAATCAATTGTTGACCATTATTAGTAGCAGTTTCTAATTGCTCTAATAAAGTGTTTAGTTCATCATCTTCAGTTTCAAGATTTAATACTACATTTCCATTTTCCACAGCGGTTCTAAGAACTCCATAGTTAGTTGCATTAACTATAACTGGTATAATATTATCATTATCATCTGGCAACTGAATTACATCGTCATCTTTATCTTCTACGTCTTCAACGTTGTCCTTATTATCAAGCGGTTCTAAGTCTTCTGCTGGATTTGCGAATGTATATACAAATAAACCTATAAGTACAAACAATACAATAGCAAAAATTCTTTTTCTGTTTAGCATTTCTTTCTTTTCCTCCCTAAAATTTATATACAAAAGTTACAATAAAAAAATTATAACCGTTTTGCCACAATACTTAAGCAGATTCTCGGTTTTTGTTGACAAAATATTTACAAAACCCCTTATT
>CAYPGI010000008.1:0-16247 GCA_964410275.1 uncultured Muribaculaceae bacterium
CAAACTAATTGCATGAGCAATACTTGGAATAGATAATTTTGTATTAACTGTTGTTTGTGACATTAAAGCACCTGTCGCCACTAATAATACACGATCTAATTCTCCATTTTTCATTTTTTTAAGAATATAACTATAAGTTACTAAAGGAGCACATGCTGGTCCACTAGCACCCGAATATACTGGCTGTTTTTTTAAATCATAAATCATACATGCTGCGTCATCATAATTTTTTAATTTAACTCCATATTCTGTTTTAATATATTCTTTTAATATCTCTTTTCCGATAACACCTAAGTCACCTGTTATGATAAGGTCATAATAACCTGGTTCCCTTTTAGTATCACGTAAATGACGATAAATAGTACTAGCGGCTGCTGGAGCCATTGCTGCTCCCATATGATAAACATCCTTGAATCCAATATCAGTAGTAATACCTACAGTTGCACTTTCAATACGAACCCCTGCTTTTTTCGAATCAAGATAAGCACTTGCTCCTCCAGTAGATGTAAAGGTAGCTGTTTTAGGTTTAGGTCCACCATATTCGGTAGGATACCTAAATTGCTTTTCCGCAGCATTATTATGTGAAGAAGTTGAACATATACAATTTTTTATTTGTTTAGCTTCTATCATGTTTGCGCCAATGATAAGTCCTTCAACACTAGTAGCGCATGCACTATATATACCAAAGTAAGGCATCCCCAAACTACTTGAAGCATAATTAGAGGCTACAATTTGATTTAATAAATCTCCTGATATTAATAAATCAATATCAAATTTGGTTCTTTTAATTTTAGTTAATAAAATATCTACACTTTCTTCTATCAGTTTACTTTCTGCTTGTTCCCATGTTTTCATTCCAAAATATAAATCATCATAACTTTTATCAAAATATTTACTTAGCGGTCCTTTTGATTCATATGGTCCGGTGACAGTACTAACTTCATTTATATATACATTATTATACCTAAATGTCATATTTACGCACCTAACATTAATAATCTTAATGTTCCAAAAATGTAAGCACTAAGAACTCCATATATAATAACTGTTCCCGCTAATTTAAGCATATTCGCACCAATACCTGTCACTAAACCTTCTTTACGATATTCTAAAGTTGCACTCATCATTGAATGTGCAAAGCCTGTAATTGGAATAATTAAACCACATCTAGCAAAGTGAACCCATTTATCAAAGAAACCTAAACATGTTAAAAGACATCCTAAAAATATTAATGTTATAATCATAAAGACTGCTGCTTCACTAGTTGAAATATGGAAGAAGAACGTATATATATCAATTAAAAATTGCCCTATCATTCCCATAATTCCACCAACAAAAAATGCTATCATGGCATTATATAATACATTTTCTTTCGGAGTTTTTCTACTTACTAACTCTTTATATTTATTTTTATCCATAATATTCCTCCTAGAATTATTATGAATAATGATTTTATTTTTATACAAAAAAACAGTCAATTATGAATATTGACTGCTCTTTTCAATAATATTAAATGTTCCTTTAACTTTTATTTTTGGATCTTCATAATCACTACCACCAACAATTTTCATTATGAAACTAACGACAAATGGTAATAAGAAAATTATAACACCTGCAATTAGTCTTTTAAAAGACGTATTCATAGCTTTTTTCAAAGCATCACTGTCTTGAGAAATAACTGCTTTACCAAAATCAATTGAACAAAGTATAACTAATATAATTGGAACTATAAGACAAATTATCTCAATAATTGTCCCAATAATATCTAAAACGGGACCAAAGTCACCTTTTAAATCCGAAAAAATATCTAATAACATAGTTTCACTCCCATACTATTCATATTTTAACATAATTTACCTTAAAATACAATATTTAGGCAACTAAATTATTTTTCATTTTTACCAATATTTTCTTTTCCTGTCTTGATACTTGTACCTGACTTATTCCTAATACTTTAGCCGCTTCTGTTTGAGTTAAATCTTCCATATATCTTTTTTCAATCAATTCTTTTTCTGATTGTTTTAAAGATTCAATCTCTTCTTTTAAAGCTACTAAAGTATCTATATCGGTTTGTCTTTTACTAATAACTTCATGTAAGGACATATCATTTATTGGTTCATCAATACTTTGAGTTAAGTTATTTGATTTTACCGCCTCTACTACAAACATTTCTGGAACCTCTAAAAAGACTGCGATTTCACTAATAGTTGGTTCTCTCATTAACTTTTGAGTTAATAAAACCTTAACCTTTTCAATCTTTAAATTTCTCTTAGAAATATCGCGACTAATTTTAATACTTTTATCTTCCCTAACAAACTTTTTCATTTCACCTAAAATGTAAGGATAAGCATAAGTACTAAATTTCACATTTAAATTAGGATCATAATTATTATACGCATTAATCAAACCTAAAACACCAACTTGAAATAAATCATCCTTATGTGAATAATTTTTAAAGTAATGTGTCATTCCATGAATTAACCTTTGATTATCTATAATTAATTGATCTAAATTGTCCATGTTTGCTCCTTATAAATTAATAATATTTATGGCTGCTAGTTCATCACTTGCTTCATACATATAATTTAATAACCTACTATGTTTTATTCTTTCTCTTACTAAATCATTAGTTACTCCACATACTAAACTTTTACCATTATTATTTCTGCATATTTCATAATTGTAAAGAAGTGTATTAATACCTTTAACATCTATTGTTGTTAAATTAGAAATATTAAATACAATGTTTCTAATTCCATTATCTTTTATTAATTTAGTGACTTCATTATTTAATTTGTCAACTGTCATCTTAGTTAAGGATCCTTCCAATCTTACAAAAAGAATTCCTTTCCTAAATTCCATAATTATGCTTAACAAGTTATCACCTTCCTATATAATTTAGCACATTTTTTTAAACTCTTATACCAATCCGACAAAACTAGTTTATTTTTTTGTTTTATATTTAAATTTAAATATAATGGCAATAATTAATACGATTATTAAATATATAAATAATAATGTTTTGTTGACAATAGTATTCTTTTTAATAATAAATGAATTATTTAAATTCTTTTTGTTTTTTGATAAATCTTTATTTTTAAGTTCCAACTTTAATATTTTATTATTAAAACTTGCAATTAAGTTTTCTTTTTCTTTTATCATTTCTTTTATATTTATATATTGATTATTGATAATAGTATTAAGGTTATTAATTTGTTTCTTTAAACTTTGATTTTCAGCCAATTTATAATTTAAAGCATCTATTGTATTTTGTTTTATATCTACAATAATATCTTTAGTTATTGTCTTAAAAGGTAAAATATAATTAACCTTATATACACCATTTTCCTTTTTATTTAAATTACTTGTTATTTTTATATCATCTATTGTTGATTCTAAAATAAAATCTTTTAAATTAATATCCTTATTATCTATTATCAAATCTTTCTTTATCACTACTTTATCACGTACTTTGAACCTATAAAGAATAATTTCTTCCCCTTTAAGTGGATACTCATCATTACCTACTTCGCTATAACTATCCATATAATTATTTATTATGTTATAGTGACGATACAAAATATCTTTATACTTATATACATCAATTGTATTTATAATACGGTTAGGTAGCAATTCAGGAATATCATCAGAAATAATATATTCACTATATTCTGGATTTTTTAACATTAAATTCTCATAGGTATAATTAAAAACTTTTACATCAGAAGGATTACTACTTTCGAATGTATGAACAAATGAATTTTCAGCATAAATAACGCCATTTTCCTTTTCTCTACTAACACTTATTTTAAATTTCTTAGGAGTATCATCTTCATCATATAAATACATAGTAATCTTCAAATCACTTAATTCATAGTAATTCTTTAAATCAATCGTTAAAGTTCTACCATTTTTTATTTTGGAATTATTTTCATAGTAAATACTATTATTTATATATTTATCAAAATTAGTATTACAATATTCACAAGAAAAGTCATAATTAACCTTTTGATTCCCAATATAAATATTCAGTTCTGGTATATTAAAGTTTCCATGACTACCTTCAACATCACTAATATGAATATATCTAATTTTCAACATATCTTGATACCCATACATGCTTTTTACAACTATTAAACGATTAAGTATTGGATCAGGTTCGACTGCAGACCAATCACTAAATTTGGTAGTAATATAGTCTGTTTTATCAATTATAGGATAATCTAAATCATTATTTCCTTCGATATAATAATCCCCCATTTTTTTCTCTGTATTATACCAACTATACAATACTTTTTTTTCTACATTAATTAGATCAGACTCTATTACTTCTGTTTTACTATAATCAGAAAAATTAGAATATGGTGAATAATAAGTGGTACTAGCATAAACATTTTCATTTAAAATAAATAGTAATAATATTAAAATTACTTTTCTCATTTAATCACCTCATTACTATTATTCTAAATAAGATTTCTTTTTCCTTTTAAATAAAAAAACTGATTACTCAGTTTTAACTATAACTTACTTCTTTAATTGTTTTAATAGTAATTATTTTTTGATTATCAATTACTTTTTCAATAATCATATTATCTAGTTTATCATTGATGACTTTATCAATTTTTCTAGCTCCAAACTCCTTATAATTACATAATTCAATTACTTCATCAACAATATTTTCTTTTAGTTTTATGGTTATTTTCTTTTTACTGTATTTTTGTTTTAATTTTTTTATTTTACTCTCAATTATTTTGGTAATACCATCAATATCTAAATTATTAAATATTACGGTATTATCAATTCGGTTAATAAAAGACACACTAAAGTTTTCTTTTAATTTAGTTAATACAACACTTTCATTTTTATTAAAGCCAATATTTTGATCATTAAACCCAATATTAGAAGTCATAATAATTGTTACATTATCAAAACGAACAGTATGACCTTTTGAATCTTTTATTTTTCCTTCATCCAATATTTGAAATAATAAGTTAATTATACTAGGATGAGCTTTTTCTATTTCATCAAGTATTAATACTGAATTAGGATGATTTTTTATTTCTTCAAGGATGTTTTTATTATCACTATATCCTATATAACCTGGAGGAGCACCTATTATTTTACTAATAGAATGACCCTCACTATATTCACTCATATCTAATTTTATAACATTTTCTCTTCCTACTAAACTAGCACCAAAAGATTTCGCTAATTCTGTTTTACCAACTCCACTACTACCTACAAACATCATTGAATAACATTTGCTTTCATCATTAAATCCTAATTTTATTTTTCGAGCAATCTTTAATACTTCTTCGATTACTTTATCTTGGCCAACAATGTGTCTTAGAGATTTTTTTACTTGTTCAATAATAACATCATTCTCTTTTAATAATTCATAAACCGGGATTTTAGTTTTTAGACTTATTATCTCTGCGATGTCTTCTTTAGTAACTATTTTGACATGATTTTTATTATATAATTGTAATTCTAAATTATTAATCTTATCCATCATCGCGTTTTCTTTCTTTTTATATTTAGATGCTAAAACAAAATCATTATTTACAATAGCATCATTTTTATTTTGAATGAGGGTGTGCAAATCCTTATTTAATTGTTTATATTTAATTAATTCCTTTTCTTCAGTTAAACTTACTTTTGCCGCAACCTCGTCCATAATATCAATTGCTTTATCTGGTTGATTTCGATCATAGACATATTTTTCACTTAAATCAATAATCAAATCAATAATATCATCATTTATTACTACTTTGTGATAACTTTCATAAATAGGTTTTAATTTTAATAGGATTTCTTTTAATGTTTCAAGTGAAGGAATATCAATATAAACTTTTTGAAATCTTCTTTCTAATGCTCGATCGTTTTCAATAAATTTCTTATATTCATCAATAGTAGTTGCGCCAATACAACGTAATTTATTGCGTGCTAAAGCAGGCTTAAAAATATTAGAAGCATCGATTGCTCCTTCCGCCCCACCTGCGCCTACTAATGTATGAAGTTCATCAATAAACAAAATAATATCATCGTTTTCTTCAACTTCTTTTAATATCTTTTTTATTCTTTCTTCAAATTCACCGCGATATTTTGTTCCCGCAACTGAACTTGCCATATCTAAACTGATAATCCTTTTATTTTTCAAACTCATAGGAACATCACATCTTACTATCATCTGACTTAATTCTTCTACAATTGATGTCTTACCAACACCTGCTTCACCAATTAAAATAGGATTATTCTTAGTTCGTCTCGATAATATTTCTAACACCCTTTTTATTTCTTTTTCTCTTCCTACTACTGGATCTAATTCATTATTTAAAGCCTTAGCGGTTAAATCAATACCTATTTCTTCTAATAACAATTTCTTGTTTCTTTTTAGTTTATTATTGGTTATTTTATAAGCAAACTCACTATATAGACTGTCTATGTCAATATTCATTCCAATCATAATTCTAATGGCAACTCCTTCTCCTTCTTCTAATAAACTTGAAAAAAGATGAGTTGGGGTAACTTCACCATTATTATTTTCTTTACTATCAATAATTGCACCTTCCATTACTCTTTTTAGTAATGGTGTATATAAAAAGTATTCACTTTCTTTAGAACCTATACCAACTATTTTAATTATTTCGTTTCTAAATATATCATAATCTAAATTATAATCTTTTAGTTTCTTAGAAATTATATTAGCGTCTTTGAGGATTGCCAATAAAAGATGCTCACTACCTACATACGGATGTTTTAATTCATACATTTCTTCTTTCGCTCGCATTAATATTTTTCTAGCGTCTTCAGTAAAATTATTAAACATAGATATCATCTCCTATCATTATTGTATGTCTTTATAGGATTTTAAAACTTACTTTTTTTCATCAAAAAAACACATTTTTTATATGTGCTTTTTAAGTCTTAGTTTTACTAATATCTGATCAACTAATCTTTTACCAAATATTTCTTCAATAAGATTAGCTTTGTATGTAATAAATATATATATAATTGCGCCTACTAGTGCATAAATGCCCGCATATATCAAGGCTGGGAATCTATGAGTAGTATCAAATTTTATAAATAAGCTCATAATCATTAAACTCGTTATCATTATACCTGTACATAATAAAATGTTTAATAGTCTTTTTGCTGTAGTATTAAAGTTAATCTTATATTGTGTTTTTAATTTCAACAATAAATAGATGATTGCTATACCTTGAACAAGAATCGATGATACTACTGGCCCAATGTATAATGGAACATCAATCATATTGCAGAAGTACATTGAAGGAATATTTATAGCAATTTTTCCTATTAAACTTAAAAGTAATGTAGTTAACGCTACTTTAGTATTATTCATTGTTTGCATTAAATTAACTAATACAGTAAAGAAAGAAAATGATAATGCTTGAAAAATAAATATTTTAAATATATCAATACTAAGGATATCATATTCATAAAACATAACCCATACTTCTTGAGCTAAAAAGGATATTCCTATAACCATTGGGATTATTATATAAGACATCGCTTGTAAGGCTTGATTAATTTTCTTACCAACATCATTCATATCATTTTTTACATAACTACTAGCTATATTAGGAATAAGACTAACTGTTAGACCAATAGCTATTGATATAACAACTAGGTTTAATTTAGTAGCCCACGTAGATATAACTCCAATTGTTGTCTCAGCTATAGCACCCGCTCCTAAATCATTTAAAGTACTTACAACAGTAACTGTATCAACTAAAGCAAAAGCTGATTTTATCAAATCAATTAATACAAATGGTAAAGCATATAAGATAATTTTCTTTAGTATTTCTTTACTAGTAATTTTTGCTTCATTACGAGTAATTTCTTCATCTCTTTTTAATTTATCTTTATTCTTTTTTATTTTGTATATCAAATAGAAATAAGCGCTTATTGCTCCAATGGTTGCTCCAAAGACAGCAATACCAACAGCACTATTAATTGATAGATTAAATACATTAACAGCCATATAACTACCTAATAAGATAACAACAACACGCACAATCTGTTCAATAACACTTGCGATACTAGCAGGTGTAATAAACTTATGTCCTTGAAGGTAACCCCTTGTAACACTTAATAAAGGAACAATGAGTAAGGCTGTCGCAACTACTCTTATTACCATTGTTACTCCTTCAATAGTATTTCCGCCCTTTAAATCTCCTAAAATTGTCTTAGCTAAAGAAGGCGCTATTAGCATTAATATAACAAAAGATAAAATACCAATTCCAATAATAATATTAGAACCTATTTTAAAAGCTTTTTCCTTAGTATGATGATATTCTAAGCTATTATATTCACTAACTATCTTACTAATAGCAATTGGTATACCACCAGAAGAAAGTGTTAAGAAAACAGCATATATAGCATATGCATAACTATATAATGCTCCCCCTTGTTGTCCAATAATTTGATAAAAAGGGATAACATAAATTAACCCTAATATCTTACAAGCAATGATACTTATAGTCGCAATCATTGCTCCTTCTATAAAATTACTTCTCTTCATAAATTATCCTCATTATCGATATATTATCATGGCCGAAAAACAATAAACTTGTTCCTCGCTAAAGTCACTAATAGCAACTTGATATTTTATATCAATAACTTCACCTTCTAATTCACTTAAAAATTTATTAACAGCACTTTCTAAATCTTTTTCATGACCCTCATCAAATAATTTCACTTTCATGTAATCACCTATATTATTGTAATAAATAATATGAGTAATTATTGTCGATTAATAGTATGTAGTACGATTAGTCCACCAATAACCATTTGGGAAATTAACCTTGATAGCAGGATTAAAGGCTTTAGCATAGAATGTATCACTCCAGTACATATAATCCTTACCAGCATAACCATTTAATAATGTAAAGTGTAAGTGAGATCCTGTAGAACATTTATCCCATGGTGTTTCCCGTTCAGCTCCACCAACAGTACCAATAATGGTATCCTTAGTAACAATATCACCAACTTTTACGTAAATTTTATACATATGCATATACTGACTAGTATAAATTTCTCCTTTAATATTATGGTATATATATACTGTATTTCCTCCACATGTAGAATTCTTAGGATAACCAGTAACATTTGTAACACCAGAAACTAATCCATTGGCTGTTGCGTAAATCGGAGTTCCTACACCTTGTCCTAAGTCAATACCATGATGGTGGTCTTCAACTAATGCCCCATCAAGCCAATATTGTCGCCATCCAAAATTACTAGTAACAATTCCACTAGCTAATGGTCTCCAAAAAGCATTGTCTGGTGGAATCTGACTACAAGTATTAAGATCTTCATCAAGCCCACACCCTATATCTTCATATGATTTAATGAAGTTTTCTTGTTCTCTGATTGCATCTTCTAAATCAACACTAATTTCATATATTCCAACTAATTGATTACCTAACTTACTTAGTTGTACCTCTAAATTCTTTTGTTCAGTTTTTAAGTTTTCTTCTTTAATTTTTAATTCTTGACCTTTTTTAATATTATCTTCAATCATTTGATTATATTCAGCAATTAATTTATCATTGTATTCAGTCATTTGCTCAGTAATCGCAACTCGATAAATAAAATCAGTAAAATCTTTTGCTCCAAAAGCATATTCTAAGTATGCTGATTCACCATTAGATAATTGTAAAAAATTTATTATATCTTTTATTTCTTTATCTTTTTCAGTTATTTCTTCATTTAATTTTTGTATTTCTTCATTTAATCTAATGATATCTTTATCAATTTGAGCCATCTTAGCATTGATGTTTGAAATATTTGTTTTAATCGCTGCGATTTGTTGATTTGTTAGTTTTTCTTTATCTTTATTGGCTTTATATTTTTCCTTAACTGCATCCAATTCTTTATATAAATCTCGTAATGTTTTTGCTGAAGCAGTCTCAGGTATTACAAAACAAGAAACAAGCAAACAAACACTAAGTAAGACATTAAATATCTTTTTCATCAATTATCACTCCCTTAAAGCTTTACGGATCTTTTTATAATTTGGAACATATTTTTCTACACAGTTCCAAAATGATTTTGAATGGTTGAAATGAATAAAATGAGATAATTCATGTACAATAACATAATCTAATTTATCAATTGTTTCTCTAATTAAATTAGCATTTATTGTAATACTGTTATCTCTTTTATTACATACACCCCATCTTGTTTTCATCATTCTTATTTTTAATTTCGGATAAGGTATATCTTCTTCAAATTTGTTATATATAATATCTAATCTTTCATTAAAAATCTTTTCAATTTGTTTTTTATACCACTTTGTTAAATCTTTCATACTTTTGGTATATATTTTACCATCTAATATAAAGGTTTCACTATAAGTAGGAACAATAATTATATCATATTCTATACCTAAGAAAAAAAACCTATTTCTTTTTTCTTGTTCAGTATCTCTTTTAGTCATCATATCTCTTAGATAGTTTTGATTACGATCTAAGAAATCTTTTATATACCTTTTTGACACCAAAAAGTTAGTAGTTACTAAAATGGTCTTATCTTCTTTTACGCGAATATAAGAATTTTTATTACTTTTTTTTACTACATTAACATCATAGTAAACATCATCCAACTTATATTTCATATCACTCAGTTACTTTATGACCACGATGATAAGCTTTCTTAACACAATTTACTATACCGTCGTTTAACATTCCATAACAATAATCCGTATTTAATAACTTTTCAATATTTTTTACTTTTAGTAAAAACCCATAATATAAAAGTTCATTTTGATTAACTTCAGGAGCGTCTTCTAATTTAGGTAAATATTTTTTAAAAGATAACCACTTATAGTATTCATCATTAGCCACTTTTGTCCTTTTAAATATCTTCATAAAATAAAATTCTAAGAAAAGTGACGGAATAATCATCCCATATCCAATAATAGAGTGATAACCAAGAAAGATATTAGCTAAAAAAAGTATTAATCCAATATATTTATAATAAATTACCTTATTGTAACAAGTCTTTGGTTCATAATAATCAGTCAAAGCTGTTTCTTTTCTAATTATGCTTAACCATAAATCATAATTTAAAGAAAACTCTGCGCGACCATGGTTACTATCACAAAAACTACTAATCTTAGAAAAAGATACATAATCTAATTCACCCATTGTATCAATCAATAAAGTGATAATAAATCTTTCACTTGCTAATAATTTATTTTGATTGACATTTGAATTCAAATGTAACAGATAATCATCATTAACTTTCTCTAATCTAAATATTCCTTTATCGACCATTGATAAAACAGATACAGTTAAAACTTCAGGTGTTATTTTCTTATACATTAACAAACTTAATTCAACTGCGACCTTTTTACTAGGAATATTTGTATAACGATGGTTTTTATATTGTGATTTATATTCACCACTATGAACTTGCGATAAATACATTATAAAAACAAGAAATACTACATACCAAAAAATAAGTATAATGTAATATAATGTTAGATATTGTTCCATTTTATCACTCCTATATTCCTATATACATTTTATCACACTTTTTTACATTTTGAAAGAAAAAGAGATAAAAAAAGAGATGACTAATCATCTCTATACTAGCATACTTAATAATAAAGCAATTATAAGAACAACAGCTAGAATTTGTAATAAAAGTTTCCAAATATATTTGAACCATTCTTTATATGAAATATCAGTCAAACTTAAACCTGCTATCAAAATCATACTAGTAGGTAAAAATAACATCATTAAACCATAAATTGATTGGAAAACGATACCTAACATTGAATAGAATCCAACATCAGTCCATACTGCTTGAACAGGTTTAACTGCACTACTCATCATATAATAGTAATCATTATAGAAGAAACTACCAAATGCAGATGCAATACTAGAAACAAATACATTAGCTTCTTCAGATAACCCTAATATGTAATTCATCAATGTTGTAAAGTTTGTTCCTGTTTGAGCATTAAGCATTATAGTAAATAATATATTAGCTAATACTACATAGAAAGCTGGTTTGATTACTTTCTTAGCACCTTCTCCAAATGCTGAGATAATATCATTAAACTTAATATTGTATACCCATCCTAGTAATAGGGATGCTACCACTAAAAGAAGTGACACTTCATAAGTACCCCAATATCCAAAAGGAACAGTTGTATATCCTAAGATATTAGTTATAATTGGTATATCTTTAATTGTTACTGCAGATATATCATTATATAATTCTGTAAAATACGAAAACTTAAACATAAGATACCAATTATATGCACCAATTAGTAACACTATAAATACTAATCCAAATACTATAATAAGTGGCCAGGCACTCTTTTTACTATTTGCTTTACCGTCATATAAAGGTTTTTCAACTTTTATTGTTTCTTTTTTATCTTCAGATTTTTTAGTACTTTCTTTATTAATTTCATTTTTAGCTTTTGCTAAAACGAATACAATTAATAAGAATGTTGCAACTACTAATATTGCAATCTTAGCAAGAATATCAGTATGTATTCCTAAATTAAAGAAATAATTACTATACCCACTATTCATACCATATGTGTTTCCAACTAAACCAACTAATATAGCTCCAACTGTAGACGCTAAAGCAGTTAATTTACCATATCCTAATGATATAATTACTGTCATTAAGAAAGGAACTAAAACAAATAATGGCCATACTAAACCAGATAAAGATGATAATAATGATAATAATGATATTATAATTATTAAGAATTGTTTTTCTTTACCCTTAAACTTTTTCACTAAGTAATCAACAATATTAGCGTAAACACCAGTTTTATTAACTACTCCGTAAAATCCTCCTATTACTAACAATAGTACTCCATATTGGATAAATGTAGTAATAGTAAGTATAGGAAAATAAATCATATCAGATAAACCTATTGGATTAATTTTCCCTTTCACAAATGATCCTGAATCAAATGATCCAACCGGAATAATCCAACTTAAAACAATAAAAATTAAGAAAATTATTCCTATAGCCTTAAATAAATTATGCTTTTTCATTTTCTACCTCCATTATGATTATATCATTTATAATATAAAATATAAATAGGTTTTTTTACTTTTTTAACCAAAAAATGATATAATCATAAAAGTTGAGGTGATTTATGAATCCTTTTAAATACAGCTATAACAATAAAAGATATCATACCTTAGATTATCATTACAAATTTACATTTAATAGTAAAGTCGCTAAAATCAGTTTAAATGCTGGTTTTACTTGTCCTAATATAGATGGAACAGTTGGAACTAAAGGATGTATTTATTGTTCTAAAAAGGGCAGTGGTGAACATGGTGGAGATTTTAAAGAAGATTTAATCACTCAATTTAACAAAGGTAAAGTAATAATGAAAAAGTGGCAAGCAAAATACATTGGTTACTTTCAAGCTCATACCAATACTTATGCTCCATTAGCCATTTTAAAAGAAAAATATGAATTAATTCTTAAACAAAAAGATGTTATTGGGCTTACTATCGCAACTAGACCAGACGCAATTAGTGATGAATGTTTAGATTATCTAAGTGAATTAAATAAAAGAACTTTTCTTACTGTCGAACTAGGTTTACAAACAATTCACGAAAAGACATCTAAGTTAATCAACAGATGTCATTCTTTAGAGCAATTTGAAATAATGGTTAATAAATTAAGATCTAAAAATATAAATGTGGTTGTTCATATCATTAATGGATTACCTTATGAAACTAAACAAATGATGTTAGATACTATTAGTTATTTAAACAGCTTAGATATTCAAGGTATAAAAATACACATGCTTTTTATTTTAAAAAATACATTGTTAGAAAAAATATATTTAAAAGAAAACTTTCATATCTTATCTAAAGAAGAATATATTGATATCATTTGTGACCAATTGGAATTACTAAGACCTGAAATTGTAATACATAGAATAACAGGTGATCCTGTAGTAGAAGATTTAATTGGACCTAATTGGTTAATTAAAAAAACTATTCTTTTAAATGATATCGATAAAGAACTATTAAAAAGAAATACTTATCAAGGAAAAAAGACATTATTGAAGTGAACCCTATTTTAGGACTTCATATAATATGTCTTTTTTATTCTTCAATTAATTCCAACAGATTAACTATTTTTAAATCTTTAGAATAAATATATTTAATGATTAACTCTAGCTCCTTCTCCACCGTATTATTTACTTTAAAAGCAATTATACTACCAGATTCTAATTTTTCCTTTACTTCAATAAGAGGATAAGCATTAATAATAATACTTGGATTAATAGTATAGTTTTTATTAGCCGCACATATTTCTAAATCCTTTATATCTTCTGTTTTATAACAAAAACTATTTTTTTGTTTACCAATTTTTTTAATAATAGTATCCATCCACATAAAAGTACTATTCTGATAATCAAGATTATTACTCAAATTACCAATATTATGATTTTCTTCAATTAATTTAATAACTTTGTCATTATTATTAGAAAACCAATCACTATTAACAAAAAAATTACTTTTTATTTCATTAGCATTAAGTATTTGTAATATATTATTGATATCATTGTGACTATCAACTAAGAAGATTAAACTAACCATTTTCTTTGTTTTATTACCACTAATAATATATTTATTTTTATTATCTTCTAAACTAATAGTAGGCTTTGTTTTTTTGTATTCTAATAGATTAGCATTATACTTACCAAGACGACGCATTTTCTGATAACTTTTATCAATATTAATTTCTTTTCCGGATATACCAGGTACAATACTATTTTTTACAATACGCGCATCAATTGCTTCAACTTTATAAATGTTTTGCTCCTCTTTTATTTTAATCATAATATCATCTAATTCTTTAACCACATTAACTGTTTTTTCAGTATAAAAAAAACTAAAACTAACTAAACATATTATCCCTAGGTATTGAAAAAACTTTTTCATTTTATCACCTATTTAAATATATGAAAAAATTATTATTTTTTAACTTATAATTACACTTTTATCTAGGTCTCACTTTTTTAATAGTTTTTCATACTATATATATGAAAGGAGGAAGAATATGTATAACACTAATCCTAGTACATATTATCCTTATGCCGATAATGACGATCGTTTAATAGCTGGTGGTGGGTTTGTTGCTCCATTTCTTTTAGGCGGTTTAGCAGGTAGTCTCCTAACACCACGATATCCATATTACCAACCATATTATCCACCATATTATTATCCAAGATACCCAAGATATCCTAGATACCCTAGATACCCTAGATATTATTATTAAAAAGCAAAGTAACAACTTTGTTTTTTTGTATATAAAAAAGAAGCTATTACTTAGCCTCTTCTTGTGCTCTTGTTTCTCTAATAACAATAACCTTTATTGTACCAGGATATTGCATTTCAGCTTCTATACGATTTTTAATATCACGAGCTATTTTGTAACTTCCTAAATCATCTACTTTATCTGGTTTTACAATAACACGTAATTCACGCCCTGCTTGTACAGCAAAGGTATTAGCTACACCTTCCATACTATTAGCAATAGCTTCTAATTCTTCTAATCTCTTAATGTAATTTTCTAAAGAATCATTACGCGCTCCTGGACGAGAAGCAGATAATGCATCAGCGATTGCTACTAAAACAGAAATAATACTTGTTGCTTCAACATCTCCATGGTGTGATTCAATTGCATTAATAATAGTATCATTTTCTTTATATCTTTTAGCTAATTCAACGCCTAAAGTAACATGGCTACCTTCTACTTCGTGGTCTATTGCCTTACCAATATCATGGAGTATCCCCGCACGTTTAGCAAGCCCTACATTTTCACCAATTTCCGCAGCCATAATACCTGCTAAATGAGCGACTTCAATAGAATGTTGTAAAGCATTTTGTCCATAACTAGTTCTAAAATGTAATTTACCTATTAAAGAAACTAATTCTGGATCAACTTTAGTAATTCCTAATTCAAATAAAGCACCTTCTCCGTATTCAATAACTTTATTTTGAATTTCCTTCATAGTTTTATCGTATACTTCTTCAATACGAGCTGGATGAATACGTCCATCCTTTACTAAAGTATCAATTGTAGTATGCGCAATTTGTCTTCTGAATGGATCAAAACTAGAAATAACAATTGTTTCAGGCGTATCATCAATAATTAAATCGACACCAGTAACAGCTTCGATAGTACGAATATTTCGTCCTTCACGACCAATA
>CAYPGI010000009.1:0-15926 GCA_964410275.1 uncultured Muribaculaceae bacterium
AGGATGTAAGAAAAATATTTTGATTCAAACAGAACTAATGGAACATATCATTGATAAAGAAACAGTTGAAAGAATACAAACATTAATTAATTTTTTTAATAAAAACAAAGATATTTTTGATAAATATATACTATTTTCTAATACTATTAATAAAAATAATTAATACAAATTGAAGCCATTTTACTATTATTCCCATTTTGATTTTATTCGTAAAGTCGGATCAGCATTTTCAACAAAACCAAATTGCTTATAATATGAAACATTCTTTTCAGTTGTCTCAATTAACCAAGCAGTATTCGGATATTTTTGAAGGCATTTTTTTAATAACACAGTACCTATACCTTGATTTTGATATTCTGGTAAGACAGCAAGATCGTAAACAATAGAACGAATTATTTTATCACTTAACACTCTAATAACTCCTACTAATTTTTGATTATCCCAAGCTGATACAACAAAATTTGAATTGATAAAAGGAATATTAAAGTTTCTTATCATATTTTCATTTTCAGTACCATCTGACCACCCTACTGCTAAAAATAATTCTCGAAGATCATGTGATGGTATTTTCTTTAAACTACAATTATATCTAATTTTGTTCATACTATACTCCTTTTTTATAAAATATTAATTCTAATCTAGTTATTAAATGAACAATTATTATTCTCCCATAATTCGAAAAACTCACTTGCATTTGACCATTTCAAATTATATTTTTTATTCATTTATATTATAACAACAACATCTGCATTTGCATAATGTGGATAAAACAAGAGGGTTATAGAAAAACAAAAATTTTAATTATAAAAGTTAGATAAATTGTAATTTATTTCTTTTTTTGAACAATAACAATTCCAACTATCGAACCAATAAAAACAATTGGTGCAATTCTAACAAATACCCATTCGAAGGTATGAAAGGTAACACCTAAAACAGCATTTTCCGGATCACTATAATCCCAATTCAAATACGGACTTTTTAATAAAAATAGAATAACAAAAGTTATTATTATAATTATACTTAAAGCTATTAATAAGCATTGTATTTTCTTTCTTTTTAGTTTTTGTTGTTGGGAAAGTTGATAATTTATTATTTCTAGTTTTTCTGAAATAGCTTTCAAATCATCGTCTTTGGTTTCAGAAATTGTTTCTCCAAGCAAAGTACTTACAGGAGTTTCAAATACTTCTGATATAGCAATTAACATTTCAGAATCAGGTACAGATAATCCCTGTTCCCATTTAGATATTGTTTGTCTTACAACATTTAACTTAATACTTAATTCTTCTTGTGAAAGTCCTTTTTGTTTTCTTAATGTCTTAATATTTTCCTTTAACATTTTTAAACTTTCCTCCTTTCTTTAAACCAATTTTATTATAAATAAGGCGTTGCTACAAGCAATGCATATTAACATACAGAATTAATAGTTATTAAAAAGATAAATTCATATTAACAAATTGCTATTTATTTATTAGTCATATTATAACATCAATATATATTTTTTCATAATATGGATAAAACGAGAAGGTTTTGAAAAAAAATTAATAAAAAAACTTGCCCAAAAGCAAGCTAATTTTTTATTGGAGGGGCTAGTCGGATTTGAACCAACGCTCAGGGAGTTGCAGTCCCATGCCTTACCACTTGGCTATAGCCCCAGTTAATATATTATATGTCATATTTATTCCTGACATTAATATTTTATAATATTTTAGTGATTAAGTCAACCAAAAAAAGAAAAAGCCTTATTTTTGCTTTTTCTGATTTTTATAAATAACATAACGATATAGTATCCTATTTCTAATAATAATAAACCACGCTTCTCTACTTCTTCCATCTTTCTTTTCCCAATAGATTATTGGTTCATATGCTTCATTAGCAAAATCAATTAATTCTTCGAAATCAGCAACATCAAATATTTCAAAATCCGTATAATTGATTAGATTAGTCACAGTCACAATTCTACTTTCATAATCTTTTAATATTTTATTTCTTTCAAGAATGTACTTACTCTTTTTTCTATCGATGATATAATTGATAATATATATTCCAATATAGTCCACAACTATTATGATAATTATATATATAATAGTGATTAAATAACTTGTTTCTGTTTTTCTTTTTTCTTTACTATAGGTTACTTCTTGCTCAAAGAAATTTTTAGATGTTGTTATATCAAAAGCATTGACATCTAGTGGAATACTCATAAGCATATAGTGCTCTTTTTTTATATCAAAATTATCTTTTAATTTTGATGTTGTATTAATTATAAATTTTACTTCTAAAGTTGATTTAGTTGGTATATTTAGTTCAGTTTTAAATTGATTAACTAAATTATTATAAAAATCTAATCCTATTTTTAATTCTTCCCTTATGGTTATATTAGAATCATTAGAATACCCTGTTTTATGATCAAGAAGGACAAATTCTTTATTCCATATTGGTTTTAAAGTTCCTCTATTATTGTCTTCTCTGTATTCACTTATAACATTAGCTTTTACATAATAATCATAGTCAGTTCTTACTTTTTTATTGCCTTGATATTCATATCTAAAGGTAGTATTGATATATTCAATGAGTGAAGTAATATAAGATAAATTATTATTAGCTTCAATATTATTAATAAAAGGATTATCTTTTAAGACAACATCAAAATTATTACGATCTTTAATATCAGTAATATAGATAATATCTTTTGGATGACCTTCTCTATACTTTAGTACTCGGATGATATTAAATACTAATATAACTGATAAAGCAACAACAATAATCGCAGTGACAGTAATAATTATTTTATCTTTTCTATTAATAATCATATTATCACCTATTTTCCAGTTTCAACTTCTATGTTTTTATTATTTATAATTCTTTTGAGTAAATATGATGGATAACCTAATAATGGAATTCTATATTTTACTCGTCCCATTATTTGATCTTCTTTAACTGGATTTCTATCTATATTATTGTTATTATCACCTTTTGTAATAAAAGAAATACTAATACCATCATTAAATACATTAACAACTCTATGCACTATACTATAATCATTCATTTGATACTGAATGATATCTCCTACTTTTATATTATTTATATCAATTTTTTCAATAATAACTATATCTCCTGGATTAATATCTGGTTTCATACTTGCCGTAATTATTACAGAAGGCTTTATTTTAAAAGTACCTAAGCTAAACATTATAATTAAAATTGATAAAGTAAATATGACAATCCAATTACGCGGATTAGATGCTTCAGTTACTTCTTTAGGAGTCTTTTTATTATTCTTATTTATTGTATATTCAATTATTAAATAAGTAAATAAAGGGAATAATATATCAAATAAGGTAGGAATTATCCATTCATATTTTGGTACAATAGGAATGACTAAATTAGGTAATAAAACAATAATACGATAGGTAGCTGCGGATATAAATCCTCCTTTGTAACATAAATATGTCATCCATAAGTTAATAGATAAAACAGGAATTATTAATTCACCTATTACATTAAAACTATTAGAGAAGTCAGCAAGGGACTTAATAACTGAAACAATGTTAATATCTGAGATGACAAAAATAAAAAAGATTGAAATTATATATAAAAGACCATATTTTTTCGATTCTATTAGTAAGAGATATCTAATATATTCTTTTATAAAAACAATAAGTACAATACTAAATAAATTAATAATAATACCACTTATAGTAAATGAATAAGGATTTTTAGTATATCCAATAAATAAACCAATAGTAAAAAAAAGAATGGCATATAGTAAGGAACTACCTATAACTATATAAATAATATCTTTTTGATATTTAAAAATTGTTTTATTATTTTTATATAATAAATAACTAATTATAGATAATACAATCCACATAACGGGATTAATAATATACTTTATAAATTCATCACCAAATATAAAAAATACTTTATATAAAAATATATACATAAATAATGTCATTAACATTAATATAAATATTAGTTTTTTCATTTTTACCTCACGATTGCTTTTATGTTATTAGGAATATAATTAATAATATCGGTATGTAATTGTAATCCGAAAGTGGCTGTTTTATTATTTGTTATTTTACAATTATAGGTTTCACATTTGATTAAAAGATTATTGTTATTACTTTCAAATATGGCATTCCATCCATTAGAATAGGTAGTACCTATCGGGAGAATAACTTCTATTTGCCAAAAATCAATTTTTTTTCCTGTTTTATTAGTGACTACTACCGAGTATTGATAATCATAATTCCCCCAACCTCCAGTTTTATTAAAAACAATAGTAAAAAGATTGGGATCTACTTCTTCATTAGATTCATTTATTTCAAATTTTATTGTTCTTATTTTTAAATCTATAGTTTTAGAGGCAACAATAAAACCTACTTCTTGGTTTCCTTTTGGTAGTAAAAAATTGTTATTTATTATAGTTAAAATATTATCTGATAATGTATAATCATAATTCCAAATATTAATACTATTAATAACACTATTAAAATTAAGAATCATTTTAAAATTATCAATTCTTTTATTACCATTATTAATAACTGTAAAACGGTATTGAGTTTTTTCTAAATCTGATTCCTTCCACTTACTAGTTGAAAAACTTGTGATTCCTAAATTAACATTACTGTCTGGTGTAATAATATAATTGCTACTTTCATAACTACCACTTACATTTCCACTTATATTAAGTGTTTGATTTAAAAAAGAATAACTAACACCAACAATAGTTGAAAATAAAATAAGAAAAAGAATTGTTTTTATTATTAAATATTTCTTTTTATATCTTCTTCTCATAATTATTACCTCTAATTTTTATTATAACCTATCTAAATATGACTATACATTTTTGAAAATACATGAATTATAATTTAAATTATAAACATAATATAAATGTAATATTATGTAAGGAGTTGAAAAAATGCGTGATAAAAAAGTCAGATTCTTTGTAATTGGTTTAATTATTTTTACTTTTATTTTAACTGGAGTGTATGCTTTATTAGCAGCCAATTTAAATATAACCGGTACCGCTACCGGAACTGGGGATTTTAAGATTGAGTTTTCTAATTTTACAATATCTGATGCTACTAGAGCAACTGCAAATTTAAACCAAGACAATACATCATTAACTATTAGTACTAATCTTAGTTATCCTGGTGATACCGTTACTATTGATTTTACTATTCAAAATACTGGTAGTTTAGCAGCCACTGTCGATAATTTAATTATTAATGAAAATAGTTCTGAAGATTTTACCATTACGATTAATAATTTAGCAAATATTGAAGGAACAACATTAGCAGTGGGTGCAACTACAGTAGGTTCTATTGTTGTAACTTGGAATGCTAGTTCAGTAACAGGAACACCTGAAGAGGTAAACTTTGATGTAACTATTGATTATATACAAGCTACATAAAAAAAACTTCTATAGAAGTTTTTTATTTATATTCTTTTAACATTTTTTCTGATTCTTCAGTTTTTCTAATTAAATCATGTACTATAATCGCATCTGATACGTCCATTATTTCTTCAGCATATTTAGTATATTTTTCAATATAATCTACACTGACTGGTTCATCTGCTTGAAGTAATAGTCCTTCTTCTTTTTGGTTGTTATAATACATTTTATTGGTTAACCAATTACCATCAGGAAATACTACAACATTTTCATTAATACTGAATATATCGTGTCCTAAAGCGTAAGGATTTGAAAAACCAAACATATTTCCAATAGTTGGAGCTACATCATACATACCCATCACTTTAGTTACTTCAGTTGCAAATTTTTTATTCTTTGACCAAATAATAAAAGGCACTTTGCGGTTTAACTCATAAGAATAGAAATCAACTGTTCTATAATTTTCATCATCTTTATCTAAAATACTATCAGTATATGGATCATAATTATAATATCTAACAAATTCTGATTTTCTTAGTTTAGCATCGTGATCACCATATACAACTATTACTGTATTCTCAAGAATACCAGATGCATCTAAGTAATTTATAAACTCTCCAATAGTTTCATCAGCATAATGAACTGATTTAATATAACTACCAAGTTTAGTACCTTCTAAATAAGGAGCACTTATTATTTCTGTTTGACCAGTATTTGGATTAAATTGCTCATATTTAAAATCAACTTCATATTCACTTACTTTTTCAATATCAGTAAATGGCGTATGATTAGATAACATAATTAAAGTTGCAAAGAAATTTTGTTTTGTTTCACTTATTTCTTTTATAATAGGTACACTTTGTTTAAAAAATGACCTATCACTTAATCCTAAACCAATATTTTCATCTAAATCATATGCATCTTCATAAGCATAATAATGATCATAACCAAGTAAAGGATGGACAATATTTCTATTCCAAAAAGCTGCTTTATTACCATGCATACTGAAGGTATAATAGCCCATTTCTTTTAACTTTTGTGGAGTAGCAACATATTTTCTATCCCAGTAACTTACAAATACTGTTCCACTAGTTGCTGGCATAAGTGAAGTATTAATAGTAAATTCACTATCACTACTTGTTCCTACACTCTCTTGAGCATAAAAGTTAGAAAAATATAACCCTTCATTCGCTAATTTGTTTAAATTAGGAGTAACTGGAATATTATTAAAGTCTTTATTTATAAGGAATCCTTGAATACTTTCAGCATGAATCATAATAATGTTTTTACCTTTAAAAATATCTGTATATTCATTTGGTGTATGTTCTCTAGGATTATTCTCATAATATTCTCTAAATGTTTTAGCAGCATTATCATAACCAAATAATGGACTTATTTGTGGTTTTATACTTGCTACTAAGTCATTTAATTGATAAAAATATACTCCAAATTGCATAACTACAAATTCCCTATTCCATTGTTTACCTAATCTACTGAGATCTACACCAGTAACCATTGACATAAAGAATCCTAAAGTAACTAAAGCAACAATTAAAGTATTTAAAGCCCTTAATTTTCCTTTTTCTATTTTTTCTACATAATCAAAGTATTTTCTTTTTTTCAAGTACATATTAATACTAAATAATACTACTGGTGCAAATATGTAGATAAAGTCTTTTGTTTCTAACACTTGTTCAATAACAGCATCCGCTACATCAATAAGTTGAAAGGAAGTTGCGATTAAAGAAAAAGACGCAAAAGACAAATAATTAGTATAATAAACAGAATTGATTATACATATGGCTGTGAATAGAATAGAGAAACTAAAAAAGTATTTAAATTGTTTTTTAGGTTTAATAAAATACCCTAAACCTCCAACAATTAATATAATAACTAGATCCGCTAGTAAAGGTTTTATGTCAAAATAATTTTTGACAGTAAAGAACCTTACTAACCATCCATTAATTAAAGTTGTTATTACAAATGTAAAGAACAAGATACTTGTTCCTACATACTTTTTAGCATTCAATATATTTCTATTGATTATTTCTTTCAAAATATCACCTCAAACTAGAAATAATTATAGCACTTTTATAGAATCAACACAAATTAGTTTCTATTTATAAACCAATTTGCACTTATATCTGAACTATTACTTGCTGGGGCTGGATTCGGCATAGCTAATTTCATAATAACCGGAGTTTTAAAAGCTTGACCAAATGCAACACAAGTACCAGGTTGTAAAATTTTTAATTTCTTAATAGTTTCATTTGTTATGTTTGGAGTCATCTCTTTAATATAATTAATGTCTTTAGGATGAAGCATCCTAAAAATCAGAAAATTATTACATTGTGATAATGCTGTTTCAGATAACTCAGAAGGTCTTTGTGAAATAAGTCCTAAGATAATACCATACTTTCTACCTTCCTTAGTAATTCTTTCGAAGATATTATATCCTAACAAATTAATATCATTATCATTTTGAACATAGCGATGTGCTTCTTCTAAGATAATATGAATTGGAAAAGTCGCTCTTTTTGATAATTCCTTTGTATAATCGAATAATAACTTAGAATAAATTTTAGTAATTACTTTAGCTAATCTATCATCGACATAATTGATATTGAAATTTATAATCTGAGCTTTTTTACCATCTATTGAAGTCATTAAACGTTTAATGTATTGTTCCTTTGAAATATACTCTGGATAATTAAAATAAACATTATATTCACTATTAACTAAACTATGTAATCTCACTTTTAGTACATTAACGTCATCATATACCTTTTCACTCTTTAATACTCCTTCAGAAATCAAAGCAAAATCCATTGCGTCTTTTAAATCTTTTAAAGTATATGTAAAAGTACCATCAGGTAAAGCTAATTCTAAATTATCAACTAAGAATGATTCAAAGAAAGTAGTTAATAATTCCATTTCTCTAATTTTTCCTGATGCATCAATTAATAGACATTGTTTTAATGGTCTTGTATATCCTGGTTGAAATATAGGAGTTTCTAGATTTAACTCACTAGTATGATAGTAGGCTAAAACAGAAAAAACTTGATCTCTTATTTGAGCCGGTGGCCTACCACTAGATAAAATATCTAATAATGCTCTAGCAATAATATCATTCTTATGTTTTATAACTAATTCTTCTTGTCTTGCAAAAATAGTAACTAACTTTAAAGCCTTCTCAATAATAGGTATTTGTGATGTTCTTTCAGCACCTAAAAGAAGTGCATAATCATCAACACTTAGTAACCATGGGGGAATTCTTAATAAGTCAGTATCATTAAAATAAGTATTGGTTGTATATGTTTTCATACTAATTTCTGGGACCTTTTTACCTAAATCTTTAAAAGCTTGATGATATTCCCCATAAGCATCAAATATGAAGATACTTGCTTTATAAGGAACACTTTGATTCTTTTCAAATAAATTTTGAAAAATTCTTGCCACACTACAAGACTTACCACTACCAGTTGATCCAAAAATAGCAAAATGATTACTAAAAAAATCATTAATGCTTACTCCTAATTTTATTCCTTCATAAATTGGACTTTCCCCTATATATAAATGAGTATCATCACGATAATTATCAATACCAATAATTAATGGTATTTTTTCTTTAGAAATAAGCATTACACTAGAAGAAAATGCTGGTTTTCTAATTACCCCAAAAATAAAACGATTATCAACGATTTCACCTAATAAGTTAACATATGCAATACCATCTTTAACGTCTGTAATTTCTCCAACTATCTTCATATCATCATCTTCCATAATAACATGAAAATTAACTAAGTTTGGTAACTGATTCAGATTAACATTAAGTTTAATAATAACTTGATTTTCTTCGGTTCCAATAATTGTCCCTAACATATTACACCTCTATCTTCTTATTATCATTATACAAAATTTTAAAGCAAAAAAAAAGAGTAATCTATGAAATTAATGCTTTTCGCTTAAAAACCTTTACTCCCTTTAATGTATATATAGTTAATTTGGTTTTATTTTTAATTCTAATAAAACCTAAACCACTAATAACTACATCATTATTATTATCGACATCAATAATATGTTTCTCTAGCATTTCTAAATGATGATTTTCTTTATAGAAACGATTTATTTTCAAAGTGTTAGATATATACATCGTAATTGTATTATTCTTTTTAATATCAATTCTAACTAAATCATTAATTAAAAATGTTTGATCAATATTTATAGTATAGGTAATTGGTTTAATTTCCTTTTTTGGTACTATTACTTTAATCAAATCAAAATAATTTTCCATATTTCCTTCATCTAATAAACCCGGAGTATCAATAATTGTTAAATCATCATCTAATTTTACTTCAATATTATTTAAAGTAGTAGATGGAAAATTACTGGTTGTAATACTTGGTATATTATTGGAATAATTATATATTAATTTATTAATTAAAGTTGATTTACCATCATTAGTATATCCCACTATATAAACATTCTTATTAGTTTTATTTTTTCTTATTTTTTCAATTAGTTCATCAAAATTATAATTTTTTACACTACTTACTACAATCTTATCAACACAATCAATATCTAAATAATTTATTAATTTATCATTATTATAAGATTTAGGTAAAAGATCCCTTTTAGTAAGTACTAATAATGTAGGATTTTTTAAATGTTTCTTAAAAAGATCATAATTTTCCTTTAAATCAAATACACTAACAACTAATACTACTAATGAATTTGTCTTACTAATATCATCTAAAATATTAATAAAAGTATCATTATTTTTAATGCTACTCTTATATTCACCATAGTTTTTTATACGATGGCATCTTTCACAAATATCATGATCCCCAATAACATATCCTTCTAATGATGAATCATTATTTTGAAGAAAAGCTCCACATCCTAAACATCTTTTATCCATAATATTTTCCTTTAAAAAATAAATTTCTTTTACTTAATCTATTGATAATACGTCTTTCAATAATGCGATTAAACTTAGTCAACAATAAGTCATTAGTACTAACTGGATTAATTAAAATAGTAGTAATTCCAACATTGTTTCCACCTACTATATCAGTTAATATTTGATCTCCAATAATCGCAACTTCACTGACATCAAAATCATATTCATTTAAAACTTTCAAAAAACTACTACTAAAAGGTTTCATCGCAGATGCACAGCAATCAACATCTAATATTTCTTTAAAAGGTTTTAATCTTTTTTTATTGCTATTAGAGAAAATAACTAATTTAAAGCCTTTTTCTTTTAATCTCTTAAATAAATCTTTAGTTTTTTTAGTTGGTTCATGTATCCCTACTGGAGCAATAGTATTATCTAAATCAAATAATAAACATCTAATACCACAGTCAAATAAGTCTTGATAGTTAATCGAATATATGCTTTTTTGATACATATCAGGAACATACTTTTCCATATTTATCCCTCCCACTACAGTATTATTCTATCATATATATATGCGATTATCAAATATTTTTTCTTGTGTTTGTGAAGAGCAGTGACTAAATAAAAAGAATTAAAAAAAATCTTTATATTACTTATTAAATATGATATAATCTATTGGTGATTTGAGGTGTTTTATGGATAAAAAAGACATTCTTCAAGAAGAACAGATATATCTTGATAAAGTACTCGGAAATATTGATGCCAAAATTAAGGAAGTTGAAAACAATCGAGCATATGCCAAAAAGCAGATTGAAGACATTGGAATACCTGAGAAGGAAGATAAAGGAATATACGGAAGATATGTAAGAGAATATTACGATGGTATTGAAAAAAAACAAAAACTTGTCGACCTAAAACAAAGTACTCACTTCGGAAGAATGGATTTGAAACTTCAAGAACATAACAAAGTAGAAAACCTAATTATGTATATTGGAGAAAGAGGAATTACTGGGACTGATCAAAAAACATTAGTCTATGATTGGCGTAGTCCAGTCGCTAATCTCTACTATATGGCTAATCAAACCAACTATAAATTTAATGAAACATTTTATGAATTAAGCTTAAAAAGGCAAATCGAAATTAAAAATTCAAAACTTATTGATTGTTATGACCAATTTAAAACCGGTAACAAGATTAATGTTACCGATACTTTTTTACTCAAAGTTTTGGAACAAAAGAAAAATCGTGATGAATTTTCAGATATTATTAGAACAATTCAAAGTAATCAAAATAGTATTATTAGAGATGATATAATTAATAATTCTATTGTACAAGGAGTTGCGGGTAGTGGTAAAACAGTTGTCTTGCTTCATAAAATATCATACCTACTCTACAATAATCCTAATATTGATCCAAAAAAGATAATCTTTATTACACCTTCGGAAATATTTAAAACTAAACTATCGTCAATTAATCGAAGTCTTTCACTAACAGACATTCTCATGATTTCTATGGAACAATACTACTTACAAAAAATTAAAACATTGTTACCGGGTATAAAAATATCAAATATTATTAAAGATGATCCTAAACAAACAGATTTATTAACAAAAGTATATAATGATGAATTTAAAAATATTATAAATGATGAAATAAATAATTATTTTAACGATTACATTTTAAAACTAAAGGAATTAAATATAACATTTGATATATCAAATATATATAATAATCTTCTTCAAATAAGTACAAAATTAAAAAAAATACTTGATAACGATGAATGGGATACATTTGAAGAAAGAGATAATTATCAAAATATTTTAAATGAAACTAGAGAATTATTAAAGCGAGATAATGTTAAAAAAATAAAAGATAGAATTTATCAAAATTTAAGATTAGAATTCAATACTAAACCTAATTGGATAAATAGTAAAACAATTTATAAATATAATGCCTTTATATTATTAAGCATTTATGATCGATATGGTTTTAATACTGTAAATCAATTTAAATATATCTTTATCGATGAAATGCAAGATTATGCGAATAATGAAATAATTAATATTATTAATATTGAAAAGAAACCATATTTAAATCTATATGGCGATATTCATCAAAATATTAATAATCATATAAATTCTAAAACAATTGAAGAACTAGTTGAGCTAATTAAAGTTAATCTTAAAACAGAGAAAGTTCTCTATTATGAATTAAATGAAAATTATCGTAATACTAGAGAAATTACTGATTACTGTAACAGATTTATCCTTAAAAAAATGATTTCAATGGGAATTAGTAGTGATGAAGTAATAGAAAAGGATATTCCATATAAGGATATTGTTACTGATATAAAAAATAACTTTAATAATAAAGAAGTAGTTATTATCACAAATGATGAAAAAGTTATTAAAGAATTATTGCAAAGCGAATATGAAGTATATAATATTAGGACTGCTAAAGGATTAGAGTTTTCTAAAGTAATAGTAATTGATTATGATTTAAGTGATATCGAAAGATATGTAGCTTTTACAAGAACCTTAGATAAATTATATGTATATAAACAAAAAAGTTCATAAAGAACTTTTTTTATAAAAAAATACAAAAACCTGAAATAAAATTCATATTTTTGTATTTAATGTTGAAATATATTGTCGATGCAAAATTAGTATTACTTCTCCTTAGTCATAGTACTACTACGACTAAATATAGTATATAACATTTTTTATCAAAAATCAACAAAATTTCAAAATTTGCATATTTTCAATTAATTTAGTTTTTAATTTCAATTCCACCAAATACTACAGTATAATTAATAACTAATTCTTTTCTTGCTTTATCTAGTGAAACAGCCCTATTTTCAGCACCACCAAAGATCGGCAATCCTTTAACAGTTACCTTAACATCTTCAGGTACAATTATAGTAGCTCCTCCAAATACTGTAGTAATATTAATATATCCTACATTGTCTTTGATTTTGATTTTACTATAATCAATGTCGGCTCCACCAAATACTGCAGTTATATCACTACTGATATATTCAGTGCTTTCATTTTTTTCCTCAACTCCTGAGAAGATTGCTAGATAAGGAGTAACTGATTTATTACTAACTCTAGTAGTTACACTAAATAATAATGATACACCAATTCCAATTAAAATAATCGGCCAAAAAATATCATTAACGGTACTTGCTTCCAATACATCAATATTAGATAAGAAATATAAACTACCAAAAACAATAAACATAGTTAGAATAAAATCAAAACGTTTCTTCTCAACTAGACCACTAATTCCAATTACTACTGCACCTATTGAAATTAGCATACCAAACAAATTATCAAATGAAATAATCGATAAATTATCTAGTAATAGTAGTACACCTGTTATTAGAACTAAAAACCCAAATACTTTTTTCAAAATAAAACTTCCTTTCATATTTATTAAATTATATCAATAAATACTATGTTTTACAATCTGTTATATTATCGTTTACAAACTTTATACACGCTTATTCATATTCAAGTGTCCATAATCCAAAAACAGTATCACTTCTACCATTTTCGTTTCCAATATCTAGTTTATTATATTTAATCACCTTATAACCTAAACCATAATACTCAACTGTTCCCCCATCTTTTAACTTATAAAGCGGTATTGCAAAGATTGGTCTAAGATTAAATTTTGATAAAGTAAAATCTGTTGTAACAAAAGTTAGCCATATCAACAATATAACTAATATTACTTTCTTATTTTTTCTTTTCATTTAAACCACTCCTAACAAATTAATTATCGATACCTTTTATTCATGTTAGTGTTAATGTTAGTATATATTTCTTCTAATATTGGATTGTTAAATTTACCTTCTTCTAAACTTAAACTTGCACCCATATATTCATCTAATTCATAAGGATATCTATTAATTTCTAAACCAGGAAAGTGATAATTAACTCTTCTAAAGGTTCTTATAAATTTATCAGTTATATTTTGCTGTAAATAATTATTCCTTGCTTTTAATTCTTCTACTTTAGCAGAATCATTTATTTCTCTTAAGGATAGTTCTCTAGATAAATATCTCAATGGCAAATATGGTACTACTTTTATTTCTTTTATATTTTCCTTTTCCAATAAACTTAAAAAAACAGTTAACGAAATTATAGCTGAAGGTGATACATCAGAAATATTTTCTGGATAATAACTACTTTCACCATTAATATAATTTTTATATTCTTCACTTTCTTGTTCTTTTACTCCGGCATTTAATTTATACATTTCTCTAGCTATCTTTTTTTCATATTTATTTTGATTATTAGTCTTATTATTTTTTTCTTTTGGATTTAATATAGAATAAACATAACAAACCTTTTCACCGTTTTCTAAAATAATACCATATGAAATTGAAGGTAAATTATAATATACTTTTTCTTCACCAAAATAATTAGTAAACTTTATATCTATTTTATATGGTGTTTCCATAAAGACACTTTGCGAAGTTCTCGTAATTTCAAGGTTACTATTCATAAAACTATTTAATTCTTTAGTATTCATAGTATCATTTAAATTAGAAAAGGTATCATCATTTAAAAACTTTATATTTCTTTCAATCAAAGAAATAGGATTTAAAAAGTCTTCTGTTGTTGCATTAGCAAACAAATACGACATTATTAATTTGATGTTATTTTTATCGATATCATGAATGAATTTAGGTAGTTTCCTTGAACTATTTAAATATAAGCTTACATATTCAGTAATTTTAGTATAAAATAAGGTTTGATTCTTAATTACTAAAGTAGGTATTTCGTCATAAATACGATCGCTATATATTTTTTGTCCATCTTCATATATTAAAGTATTAAAAGCAATTGGAAATTCATCACCATCTATTACTATTTTTCCGATATTTGCTTCCTTTATGATTTCTTCAAATATTTCTTTCATATGTATATCTCCTATAAACTTATATCTTTAATTAATTATATCATACAAAATACTACTATTAAAAATAATAGTAGTATTTATTTATTCTTCATATCTGATCTTTATTTTATATCTCCACTAATAATATCTTTTAAGTACCTCCAATATAGTTGTAATAAATTTGCTTTTTTTATCTCTTTATTAACAGTAATATTAATACTTCTAGTCTCTTTATTATCTTCAATAATGGTTAATGATCCTACAACATCCCCTATTTTAATTGGGGCTTTTAAATTATATAAATCTAAACTATAAGTCGCAATCTTTTTCTTATCTATTTTTTTATGTAATACATTAACATTTTCAATAGGGACTATTTCTACATACTTTTCAATTCCTTTTTCTACACCTCTTCTACCTAAAATACTTTTAGTAGATAATAATGTTTCTATTTCATATTGCGCAAAAGCATAATCTAACATTTCACTTACTTCTTTATTTCTTGTAACACTATCTGGTTCTCCCATAACGACCGCAATAATACGCATACCATTTCTTTTAGCGGTTGCTGTTAAGCAATAACCTGCCCCGTTAGTAAAACCAGTCTTTAAACCATCAACACCTTCATAAAAGCGTACTAGTTTATTAGTATTAACCAGCCAAACTTTATTCTCCGTATTCTCCCTTAAATAAGTATCATAAATCTTAGTA
>CAYPGI010000010.1:0-13650 GCA_964410275.1 uncultured Muribaculaceae bacterium
GAATATAATTTTTCTTGATATAAAACAGTCAATGGAAAAAAGTCAGCTGATATAGGTTTTTTACCCATAACTGCAACTGATAAAATAGTAGTATCACCGTATCTTACTAATACTGAACCATTACTTTGTTTAGCTAATTGTCCATTTTCAACAACTATTTTTCTTCCTCTAAAATCTAATTCGAATACTTTCTTCATATTTACCTCCATCTTTTTTAAAAATAAAGACACTCAAAAAGGAGTGCCTTTGTTATTTAATTACTTATTTTCTTAAACCTAAACTTTTAACAATATTACGATATCTTGGAACATCTTCTTTTAATAAATATGTTAACAAGCTTTTTCTTTGTCCTACTTTTTTAAGTAATCCAACTTTAGAATGATAATCATGTTTATGTTCTTTTAAATGTTCAGTTAATATTGTAATTTCTTCTGTTAAAATAGCTATTTGAATTTCTGCTGAACCTGTATCTTTTTCGTTTTTAGCATACTTCTTTACAATAGCTGCTTTAGCTTCTTTACTTAAAGCCATAATAATTCTCCTTTCAATAATTCACTAATACCTAGAAAAAATCGGAGACTTTTAATCCAAGTAAAAGTACATTAACAATATACACTATATTTCTAAATTATGCAAGTATTTTATTTTATTATATTCATTTTTAATTGTTACATACTACATCCATAACATTTTCCAAGGTTTTAATTTGTTATCAAAACTTTTATATATAGCTAAAGTTTTATTAGAAGTATCCACAAAAGTAATAATATCTTCATTATAAATATTATCTAATACTTTACCATTTAATATATCTTGTTTTAACTCTTCAGATACTATTACTTTTTTATAAGGAAGTATATCTGTAGGATTGATGATAACCAAGTCATCTGATAATTTTTGAGCACCTTCTATATTAAATGTTCCTTGTTTAGTCCTATTAAGTTTAGACATAGTACCAACTGTCCCTAATTTTGAAGCTATATCGTTAACTAAAGCTCTTATATAAGTACCTTTACTTACAGTACATTTAAAACTAAATACTACTTTATTATCAATATATTTTATATCATCAATTAATTCAATACTTTTAACACTAACCATTCTAGATGGTAGAGTAACATCTTCATTATCTCTAGCATATTCATATAACTTTTTGCCATTGATTCTAACTGCTGAATAGATTGGTACCTCTTGATTATATTCACCAAGCATTTTATTTAAGGCATCAATTATTTCATCTTTAGTAAAATAAACATCTTCACTTTTAATAATATTACCAGTTGTATCAAGGGTATCCGTAAGTAGTCCTAAAGTTATTTCGGCAACATACTCTTTATCGTGACCTGTAAGAATCTCTACTAACTTAGTAGATGAACCTATACAAACCACTAATACACCAGTAGCCATAGGGTCTAAGGTACCAGCATGTCCCACTTTTTTAGTATGAAATTTTTTACTAATAATATTGACAACATCTCTACTAGTATAATCCATTTCTTTATTTATTATTATTATTCCGTTCATTATATCACCTTAATCATTTTAGCATATTTAATAAAAAAAGTCTCCAAAGGAAACTTGTTTCTTTTATTCTACATATGGTATTTCATAAAACTCAATTCTTTTATTAAACTTATGAATTGGTTTGATTTTTAAATTGAATGTTTCTGTTGAATCATTTTCGTATTTTGCTGTAACTTTTAAATACATACTAAATAGTTTTTTTTCAAATTCTTTCCTAGTTTTAAATAAACTACCGTCAGATTTTTTTATAAAACCATCTTTAAATGATATAGTACTTCTACTTCCGATTGTCAAAGGATTATTGTTTTTTAAAACTCCAATTTGAGTTGACTTTAAAGAATTATTAAATACACATAAATTATCACTTTCATAACAAATCTCTACCATTATTTCTTTTGCATTATTAATAATATTATCATTTATTATATATAAAGATCCTCCAGTTATAAATTGCTTTTTATAATCACTCGATATTGCTAGAACAACATTTTGGCTATACATATCCTTATTGACACCATTAAGCAACCATACTTCAGTAGGAGCTTTGTCATAATTTCTTTTCATAAGAAGTAATAATACAATTAATATAAGAATAATAAAGATTAAAATAACATAATATAATTTTTGCTTTTTCACTTTGAATCACATACTTTCCAACTAAAAAGGTACAGTTTGAATATAAGATTACTTTATCTAATATAATCTTATCATCAATAAAAAAAATGTCAAATTATAGTTCTTTAGATATAAATATTTCATAAAAAAACACGATATTATCGTGTCTTATTAATTTATCTCAAAAGTTGTTCCTTCTCTTGTATCTTTAATTATTATGCCTTTAGATAGTAGTTCTTCTCTTATTTGATCAGATAAAGCATAATCCTTATTTGTTTTTGCTTCATTTCTTTTTTCTATCATTTCATTAATATAATCAATTAATTCAGAATCTATTTCTTTATCTTTTAATAAATCTAATGATAATACTTTATCAAAGTCTTCTATTAAATAAAGTTTAGTATTATTGTTAGTATCATCTTTTAATACATCATATAAAGTAGTTAAAGCTAATGAACTATTTAAATCATTAGATAGAGCTTCTTTAAATTGTTGTTGATACTTTTCTACTACTTCTTTATCTATTTCGCCCTCTTTATTATCTTTAACACTTTTTATACGGCTTAATAATTTAGTATAAGCAGTATTAGTATTGTCCATTCCTTCATAACTAAAAACTAATTGTTTGCGATAATGTGATTGCAAACAAAATAAACGATATACTAAAGGATTATAACCTTTACTTTCAAGTAAACTTATAGTTAAAAATTCACCTTTTGATTTACTCATTTTACCAGTACTATCATTTAAGTGTTCACCGTGGCACCAATATTTACACCATTTATGACCTACATATCCTTCTGTTTGTGCCATTTCATTAGTATGATGTGGAAATATATTATCGACACCACCACAATGAATATCTAAATGTTTACCTAAATATTTAAGCGAAATTCCTGAGCATTCAATATGCCATCCTGGATATCCTCTTCCCCACGGACTATCCCATTGCATAGCTTGATTTTCAAACTTAGAAACAGTAAACCATAAAACAAAGTCTGCAGGATTCTTTTTATTTTTGTCTTCTTCAACATCTTCTCTAGCACCAATAATTAAATCTTCGCTATTTTTACCTGATAATTTATAATAATCAGTAGCTTTAGAAATATCAAAGTAAACATTCCCATTAGCAATATAAGCATGGTTTGTTTCTAATAATTTAGTAATCATTTCTATATATTGATCAATATGATCAGATGCCTTTTCGACAATAGAAGGCTTTTTAATATTTAATTTTTCAGCATCTTCAAAGAATGCTTTAGTATAGAAGTCCGCAATTTCATATACTGTTTTATGCTCCCTTAAAGCTCCTTTTAACATCTTATCTTCACCAGTATCAGAATCACTTGTCAAGTGTCCTACATCTGTAATATTCATTACTCTTTTTACATCATAACCTAAATACAATAATGTTTTTTCTAAAACATCTTCAAATATATAAGTTCTTAGATTACCGATATGAGCATAATGATATACAGTTGGTCCACAAGTATACATCTTAACTTTATTTTCTTCATATGGAATAAAGTCTTCTACTTGTTTTGATAGTGTATTATATAATTTCATTTTATACCTCCTGATAATTCTTTATTGGAATAGCTCCATTATCACATTTATTACCCCAAGCATCGATTAAATATTTACCACGATAAATACATATTATTTCGCAGTTATTAGCACACTTACGACATTCAACACCTTTAGTTGTGAATTCAATATTAGCAATATTAAAGTTAAATTCTCTTTCAACACCAGATTTTCTAGCTAATATAGCAACTCCAATAGCCCCCATTAAATGACTATTTGGATCTACTAATACTTTCTTTCCTACTGCATCTTCAAAAGCTTTAATAACGCCAACATTCTTACTAACTCCACCTTGGAAAACAATTGGAGATTCTATTTTTTTACCTTTTCCTACATTATTTAAATAATTTGTGACAACAGCCTTACATAAACCAGCGACTATGTCTTCTCTCTTATGCCCGATTTGAGCTTTATGAACTAAATCAGATTCTGCGAAAACAGTACATCTTGCTGCGATATTAGTTGGTTTTTTACTTGTTAAAGCAAGTTCTCCAAATTCTTCTACTTCCATTCCTAATCTTTTAGCTTGACTAGATAAGAATGATCCAGTTCCCGCTGCACATAAGGTATTCATCGCATAATCAACAACAATACCATTTTCAATTAAAATAATCTTCGAATCTTGTCCTCCTATTTCAAATATAGTACGAACATCAGGATAAAGAGAAGTCGTTCCAATTGCATGAGCCGTTATTTCATTTTTTACAACACTAGCATTTAAAATAACACCTATTAGTTTTCTTGCACTTCCAGTAGTACCAATAGAGACAATCTTAATTTTATCAGTATCAACTTGTTCTTCTAATTCCTTAATTAAGTTTTTTATTGCTCCTATTGGATTTCCTTCTGTCCAAATATATTTAGATGCTAAAATATTATTTTTTTCATCTATAATTACACCTTTAGTTGATATTGAACCAATATCTACACCTAAATATGCTTTTTTCATTATTTTTTCTCCTTTCGCATTTCAATCATATCATAAAATGCTTCTAATCTCGTTTTTATACCAGTTTCACTAGTTTGGGAGTCAAAACTAAAATATAAAATAGGTATTTTATAATCATTTGATATATTTTGTAATACTGGCATTGCATCTACTTCTGGAGTACATCCAAAAGATTTAATATGAATAATACCATCATACTTTTTCTTAGCTAGATCAAGCGCTTCAGTAACAGTATCCATCCCTGTCGCACCAATATCATATTTTAAATAATCTTTAGCTTTTTTCTTTAATGTTTTTTCTCTTCCTAACCAAAATACTGTATTAGATACATTCATTGTTCTTGTAACAACAATTCCCTTTTTAGCTAATTCTTTTTCTATAAAATGATTACTAAAAGGCTCCATAACAGTATAATACTCCCCTATTATTCCAACTTTCAATGGATTTTTAGGTTTAATTGTTTTAACTTCTTTTAATTTTTTATAATATTCATTATATATATTTTTTAATTCCTTTTTTATTTTGATTGTTTTAACTTTATTTAAAAATTCATTATATATTTTATCAAAACTACCTTCGTTTACTTCAAAACCAACGTTTTCCCTTATATATATTTCCATTTCATCCATCATTCTTACCATTTCAATACAATTAAGTAAAGTAATAGTAATATTTGATACAGACAATTTAGGATTATATTTTTTAAACTTATTAAAAATATCAACTGGATTATATATATTTAAATCACTAAAATTGATGAATTCAAATTTATATCCTAGGTCTCTTAGTATTTGTTCATGGAGTTCTCCATAATAACCTAAACGACATACCCCTCCAACTTGAAATAAAACATCTGCCCCTTTTTCTAAAACTTCGATATATCCTCCTAATTGATATTTAAAAGGAGAACAAACAAAATCAGGACTATTCATACTACCTAGTTCTAAAGTTCTTTTAGTAGTAGGTGGCGGTAGAATATAATCAACATTTAATACGTTTGTTAAAAGATATTCAAATGGTACACAGTAATTACCAAATTGCGGAAAACTAATTTTTTTCTTTGACACTTACATCATCCTTCTTAAGTTTAATTATATCGATAAAACTTTCTATTCTTGTTTCTCTACCTGCTGTACCTTCTTGTTCATCTAAAATCAAATTAATAATTGGTTTATCTTTAATTCTTCTAATGATTATTTCATTGACTAATGAATCAGGACCACAAGGAAAAGAAGTCATTAAAATAATACCATCAATATCTTTTTTATATAATTCAATTGGTCCTAACAATTCTTTATTATATAACCAAGGTAAAGTTGGACTAAGTTCTTTTGCTTTTTTAACCGCTTCTTCTTTTTGAGAAATATCTGCGATAATTGGAACACAATCAAGTTCTTCTAAATACTTTATAATAGGTTCTCCTATTAACTTGTCATATATATTATATGGGTGTGCCACTAGTAATATTTTAATTTTATCTTTTTCTTTTAATAATTGTTCTTGTTCTATTAAAGCAATATTATTATACTTTTTTTCTGCTTGTTTAGCTAAATAATAAGCTCTAATGACATCTAACTTCTTTTTCTTAAGCTTCTTACCTAATTCTAAAAAGGCTTTGAATTCAGTTTGGTTTTTACGATAATCAATGTTATAATCTAACAACTCTATTTTTTTGTCTTTAAAAGTATTGTTAATTAAATCATAAGCTGCTTGAAACTTAGTACATACTGAATTTCTGTTAGCCAAAGTAGCAATTCTAGGTACTAGAATACAATCACATTTATCTAATAAATAATAGATATGTCCCATGTATATTTTGGATGATAAACAACTCTCATCAATTGAATACTTTGTACCATCCTTTAATGTATCTTTATTAGTCTCAGGACTAATTACAACTTCACATCCTAATTCTTTAAAGAATGTCTCCCACAAATATCCATATTTGTAATATAAAAATGCTCTTGCTATACCGATTTTCATGTTAACACCTCCATATGATTTTATCATAAAGATCATCACTTATTCAAATAATTTACCAAATTAACTAAAAAATTGTTGAAATTAGTTATTGAATGTGGTAATATTATGCATATGGACCCTTAGCTCAGTTGGTTAGAGCATCCGGCTCATAACCGGGCGGTCGAAGGTTCGAGTCCTTCAGGGTCCACCACTTATGTTATTAGAGATTACAATTGTAATCTTTTTTATCTATATAGAATAAGGAGAAGTTATGGACGGACAAAATAAAAGTAATATTAAAATAGGTGCATTAGTTGATATTGTTTTAAAGCAAGATCAACGTAATAACCAATTAACAAGAGGACATGTTAAAAGGTGTGTTATTATTTATAGACCTAGTGAGTTTTATTCCTATTTATAGGATAAACTATCTTATGACGATATTACTTATATCTTCCGAGGTATATACTAATTATCATCTACGATAGCGATAAATTCATTAGGTTTTATTTTATTGATTATTAATAGCAAAAATATTATATTTGTATGGAACTAGTAAAGTAATAAAAATGTGTAGGATACCTAGATTATAATATTATATAGAACAAACTAAGATTTATATTCAAAGAGTTCAAGTATAGTTATACATTAATAGTAAAATATAAAAATAGAATTTATTTCTATTTTTTTGTTAGAAAACTTATATAAAGGAGAAGTATATATGACATTTAAAGATTTAGGATTAACCACTCCCCTATTAAAGGCTATCGAAAATGCCAAATACAAAACACCGTCACCAATTCAAGAACAATCTATTCCTCATATTTTAAAGGGAAGAGATGTTTTAGGGTGTGCGCAAACTGGCACTGGTAAAACAGCAGCTTTTGCTCTACCATTAATCAATAATTTGATTGAAGATACTACTTATAACGACAAAGATAAAAAAATAAAAGTATTAGTTTTAACTCCAACAAGGGAATTAGCAATCCAAATAAGAGATAATTTTAGACTATATGGTATATATACCAATATTAAATGCAGTGTCATTCTCGGTGGTGTGAATCAATCATCTCAAATTGAATTACTAAAAAAAGGAGTTGATGTATTAGTCGCAACTCCCGGTCGTTTATTAGATCTAATTAATCAAAAGTATGTTAAACTCGATAATATTAAAACATTTGTTTTAGATGAAGCTGATACAATGCTTGATATGGGATTTATCAAAGATGTTAAAAAAATAATTTCTTTTACTCCTATTCAAAAACAAACTCTATTATTCTCAGCAACAATGTCAAAGGAAATAATTAAATTATCTGAAGACTTATTAGTTAATCATATTGAAGTTAAAATAGCTTCCCAAAATGTAACAGCCGACAAAATAAATCAATCAGTATATTTTGTTGATAGAGTTAATAAACCAAAATTATTATTTGAACTTCTAAATACTTCTGATATAAAATCAGCATTAATATTTACACGAACTAAACATGGGGCTAATAAATTAGCGGAAATATTAAAGAAAAATGATGTTGCAACAGTTGTTCTACATGGTAACAAATCGCAAACAGCTAGAGTAACTGCTCTTAGCGATTTCAAGAGTGGTAAATGTAAAATATTGATTGCTACTGATATCGCTGCTCGTGGTATCGACATTAGCGAATTATCACATGTTATTAACTACGAAATCCCAGAACATGCTGAAGTATATGTTCATAGAATTGGACGTACAGCAAGAGCGGGTTTTAGCGGTATTGCCATATCTTTATGTGATATAAATGAAAAAAGGTTTTTAAAAGATATCGAAAAATTAATCAATCAACCTATTCCTGTTATCGATAATCACAATTATCCTATGAAAGAATTCACTCTTGCCCCTAAAAAAATAAATAATGGTAGACCTCAAAAGAAAAATAATAATAAAATGATTGAAGTAAAAAATAATAATCATAAAGAAAACAAGGTAAATAGTAATTATAAAAGTACTAATTATAGTAAAAGAAAAAATACTAAAAACTTTTCTAATAAGAAATATAAGTAATAATCTTATATTTTTTTCATAAATATTTATTTTTTTGTTGTCAAAAGAAAAAAATATGTTATAATGTATTAGTAGTTGATTTATTCAACTACTACGCGGGTATGGCGGAATTGGCAGACGCACTAGACTTAGGATCTAGCGGAGAAATCCATGGGGGTTCAAGTCCCTTTACCCGCACCATTATTGTGAGAATTAAACCACTTATTATTTAATAAGTGGTTTTTTTGTGCTATAATTATTATAGGATGGTATTTATGAAAAAGAAGTTAGTATTTTACCATTGGGTATAGGAAATTATCCTTATACTACCCTAACCTGTACTCAAGAATTTTCTAATAACTATAAACATATTTTTGAATACCGATTTAAGGGAGATATATTACAAACTATCAATAAAACTATTATGATCCCAGCCAAAAAAATTGACAATATAGAAAAATACGAAAAAGAATTTAACCAAATAAACGATATTAAAGGTTGTAGTGGATCATTTACAAAAAAAGTTGATTTGTCAGGTAATACAAATTATACAACCAATACCTCTTGTATTTTAAATGAAATGTCAGATGCTGATATAAAAACAGTATCCAAAAATGATAAAGATTTATTATTTCAAACTAAAGAAGAGATTATTAAGAAATCCAAAGATAGCACACCTACTATTAAATGTAGAAAAGAAAACTTTTAAAATTATATAAATATATTTATGCTTTTCATAAAAGGAGAAATATTATGAGTTATAATGAGTATCAAGATATGTTTCAAAAGGCCCAAGAAAAAGGCCTTTACCACATGTTTATATTCGATATAGTAAACAGTAGAAGTTATGGTAAAGATTTAGATTATATTGAAAAAACATCTAGTAAATTGATATTAAATGTATATAACATTTTACAAGAATTAGAAAAAAAATATAATGTTAAAATATTACATCGTATTAATTATAATGAAAACAGTGCCTGTATTGACAAAGAACCTTTTCAATTTGGAGACTTATTTGGTTTTACAATTATAAAAAATAGTGTTGACACTGAACTTATATATAAGATTTTTGAAAGGGAGAAAACATTATTAAATATTTATTGGGACTTTCACACCATTAATGGTTTTTATGAAACAGATGAATATCGTTTAGGAAAAGAAAAATATTATAGAGGATATTGCTTGCAACAACTAGAAGAACTTTCAAAAAAAACATCTTGTCATACTTATACAAAGAATAATCAAAAATAATCTTTTGTCTGCATATCAATCATACATTCATCCATATTAATATTAGGAGGTTATTATGCAAGATAATATAGATGAAGATAGTAATGTCGATGCTGATACTAGTTTAGTCGATCTTGATATTACTAGACTTGCTAGAATTAATAACGATGTAAACACTGGTCGAATTGAAGTTAATGGTAATAATGAAGATAGTGTATTTGCGGCTAATAACTTACTTAGAAAAACTAGTGATAATTTAGCTAAAGCTGAAAGAATGGTGAATGAAAAACCAATGAGAACTGAAAATACTATAAAATTAGAAAAAGCAGAAGATGATGAAGAATAATATTAAATAAAATCCAACAGTGTTGGATTTTTGTTTTATATAATGATATAATTTAATAAGAAATATATAGGAGGGTTTGAATGAAAATATTTAATATTGAAAACAGTAAGGAAAAAGTATACGTTCAAATGAATGATATTATGATGTTAAGTAGAACTAGTATTCCTATACCTGCGTCCATTTTCGAAAAAGTTTTTACGGGAGTTACTATTGTTGATAACAGTAATAGAATGGATTTTGTGGAATTTTCTGATTCACATGAAATTGCCTTTTTTAAAAAAATGGATTGGATTGTTGACTACAAAAAAGTTAGAAATTTAAGTGAAACCGAGATAACTGCAAAAAGTAAAGAAATCTCTAATAAAATTAATGATATTGCTGAATCATTTAATGCAATGAGTCAAGAAAAAAGAAGTAAGAATCAGAATTTAATACAACAATACGAATTATTAGAATATACATCAAGTTACTTAACAGAAATTTTATGGCTAAAACAAGGTAAAATATCAATGCCATTTCCAGTTGTACCCGATAGTGATGGATTTTGTCTTGCTGGTAATGATACTTTCCCATATGAAATGAGATTAAGTTTAGATCCTAACAAATTACTATTATATCGAAAAGATGGTATGAAATTAAGCAGTGACGAAATAATTCCACAAGGTTTTTTTGAAAGTGGTTTATCTATCGCAATAATGGAGAGAAGTAAAAATGATAAGTTCTTCGGTGACTATTCTCTTTCTAATTCTTTATCAGATGATAAAAGGTATTTAATTTCTCAATTTTCAATCAAAAATTATGATGATAAAGAAAATAAAACTTCTCAAGAGCAACGTGTACAAGAAGAATCAAAAGGTGATAAAAAGTTAATCAAGAGATGGTTTAATAAAAAAAAGAATAAAGATAAAAAATAAAAATTGTAGAAATACAATTTTTTTATTATTTTATTATAAAACGCCATTCAATACTTTTATATGGCTCAGAAGCATAGTCAATACCTACCCTTTTATCTTTTGTATACAAAGGTTCATATCCATCATCTTCTATCCATAGTTCTTCTGAATTAGTTAAATCTATTCCATTTAGTTTATTATCAATTTCTAATGCTTTAGTTAATTTAGCAGGTCCATTATATCCTTCAATACCTCTTATTAAAACAGCTTCAGGATGCCCTTTAATCCCTGTTACTACATTTAATAAATAATGGATTCCATAACATAAATATACATAAGAAAAACCACCTTCTTCATATAATATCCACGTTCTTTTAGTTTTACCTACTCTAGCATGGCAAGCAGAATCTTCTTCACCATAATAAGCTTCAGTTTCAGTTATACGATACTTTACTATTTTATCATTTGATAGTTTTCTTACTAACAATTTACCAAGTAATAATGGTGCCATTTCAAAAGCATTATTAGAATAAAAGTTTTTATCTAGTCTTGCCATATAAGCACCTCCTTTTTAGTATAACCATTTTTATAAATAAAAAAAGTAATTCAACGAATTACTTATTAATCATATTTAATAAATTGATTTTGAACATATCCTTTTCGGCATGTTCTTTAGAAACCATTACTCCTTTATAAGTTTCAAGTTCTGATTGATGACCTTCAGTCAATATTTCTTCTGGTGTTAACTTATCTAACATAACAATCTTTTCATTTTCGTATACTAGATAATGCAGTTTAATAACACCATGTACTCTAGAAAACATTATATCAGTCGGTAATTTAAGTTCATAAGATTTAGTGCCATTGGTCTTATTTGTAGATATTAATTGTCCTACAAATACGCCTTCTTTTAAAGATGGATAATAATCAAAATTTAATTTTTTATATGCTAACATGTTATATTTTTTTAATGATCTTTCTAACTTTTTGAATTCGTTTTCGTTTATATAATCGAAAACATATACATCTTTCATATAATCTCTCCTTTCGTACATGTTATCTATCTTATCCTACTTAACTATAACATAATTAATCTCTAATTGTCAAACAAACAAGGGAACAAAAAGATGTTTTTGACACATCTTAACATTATCATATATTGATTTTTACAATTGTACATCCACTATTATAATAATAAGTTTTAAATTCTAAAACACTTTTATTTTGGTGTAATGTCTCAGCCGTTATTTTTTTAAGAATACCACTACCTTGACCATGAACAATAGCAAATATTTCAATCTTTTGAACTTTATTATCTTTTATAAAATCATTAATAGCTACTCTTGCCGTTTCTCTATCAAATCCATGAAGATCTAATTTAGGAAGACTATCTACAAATACGACTTCATCTAAATTCATTATATACTTCTTCCATTTCCTCAAGAGTAGGAACTGAATATCTACCACCAATACGTGTTACTGAAATAGCACCAGCTATATTAGCGTATTTTAATACTTTTTCATAATCAAAGTTTTTAGCAATTCCATATGTAAATGCTCCATGAAAGATATCTCCCGCTCCTGTTGAATCAATAGCTTTTACTTGAATAGAAGGCATTATTTTAATTTCATCATTATGTTTATATAAACAACCTTTTGATTCTAATGTAACAACAATCTTATTTTTAAATATTTCTTCCATTTTTTTATAGATTGCTGTAATAGAATCCCAATTATCATAATCAATCTTTAATTCTGTAACTTGTTCAGCAAACTCTTTAGAACATACTACATATGTCACTAATTTTGCTAAATCAACTACTTCCTTACGACTTCTACCAGCATCAATTATACTAATAGCATTTGGATTTTCTTTGATGATTTTAGTAGACAATTCTGGTTCTTGACCATCTACCAGAATAATATCTGGTGTAAAATCTAATTCTACATCATTCATTTTCATATCACTTGGGCGATGAGTAAAGATAGTACGACTACCGTTTTCTCTATTAGCAAGGATAAAACTTGAAGTAGTAATTTCTTCTTTATTCATTTCTAAATAAGTAGTATTAACATTTACAGATTCAAATTCTTTTTTAATATTTTGACCATATAAGTCATGACCAACAATACCCATAAAAGTAGTATCTAATCCCCATTTACCTAATAAGTAAGCAGCATTAGAAGCAGGTCCCCCACCACATTCAACACGAGCATGAACTCTATTTTTAGTATTCTCCATTGGAAAATGTTCTACTGGTACTGTTATATCATAAGCAGCATGCCCAATACATAATATTTTCATTCTTATCACCTATTATTATTTTACCACATATTAAAAAAATATAAAAGAAAAAGACTATGCCTTTTACAAATGATAATCAAAGACATAATCTAATATTCTTACAGTATCGCCATCAACCGCGCCTAATTCTCTTAATTTATCGTCAATACCCATTTTCCTTAATTTAGAAGCAAATCTATTTACAGCTTCATCTCCATTAAATCTAGTCATCTTGAGTAA
>CAYPGI010000011.1:0-2232 GCA_964410275.1 uncultured Muribaculaceae bacterium
AATGGTGCTCGTGGTCGGAGTCGAACCGACACGGTGTTTTAGCACCACTGGATTTTGAGTCCAGCACGTCTACCAATTTCATCACACGAGCAAGTAATATCATTATATCACAAAAATATTTTTTAAAACAATAAAAGAATAACATTTTAAATATTATTCTTTGTATTTTGATTCATATAAATCTACTTCTCTATCCTCTGTTTTCTCTTTTTCTATTTTAGGTAATTGATCAATTGATGATAAACCTAGGCAATCTAAAAATAGAGTTGTCGTTCCGTACAAAATAGGTCTACCAGGTAGGTCTGACCTTCCAATTTCTTTGATTAAATCTCTAAACAATAATTTTCTAATAATATGACTACTATCTACTCCTCTTATCTCTTCCACAAAGCCTCGAGTTACTGGTTCATTATAAGCAATTATCGCTAAAGTCTCTAAAGAAGCTTGACTAAGGGTACCATTTTTTTCATACTCAACTAATTTTTCGTAGTACTCCTTATATTGCTTTTTGGTTACTAATTTTAAATTATCTCCAAACACTTCTATACTTATACCATGATTTTCTTTACTATATTCTTCTCTTAGTTTATTTATGATATTGTTTAATTGTTCATCATCTATATCTAAAATTTCTTTTACTTTTTCTAATGTTAAACCTTCATCTCCTACTAAAAAAAGTATTCCCTCTAACACCCCAACTAAATTCATCTTATTCACTTCCTTTTGCCACTAAATATATTTTATAAAAATTATTATCTTGTACAATTTTTAAATCTTGTTTCTTAGCTAACTCTAATATTGATAAGAAAGTAACCACTACATAATCCTTAGTATACATATCAAATAATTCTGTAAATTCCACTTTTTTCTTATTTTTAACAATTTCTTTTATCTCATTACTTCTAACTGTGACTGAAAACTCTTTAGTGGTAATTTTAGTGTTTAATGGTTTATCTAATTCTTTTCGCTCTAAAAATTTAGAAAATGCTTCTAATAATTCATTTAAATCAATTTGATTATTATTCTCAGTATCTTCTTTTACATATTCTTCTAAATCACTCGGTTGTTTAGTAAACATCGTATTTCGTTCTGATTCATAATTTTTCAAAACACTAGATATTTCCTTATAATATTGATATTCTAACAGACGATTGATAAGTTGTTCTCTCGGATCTTCTTCATATTCATCGTTATCATTGTCAACTTGGTTAGGAAGAAGAGTAATTGATTTCATCTCTATTAATTCCGCAGCCATTACCAAGTACTCACTAGCTATATTTAAATTTAACTCTTCCATTTTCTTTATATATTCTAAATATTGCTTAGTTATTCTCTCAATACTTATATCGAAAATATTTATATCAGATTGTTTTATTAAATGTAGTAATAAATCTAGTGGCCCTTCAAACTCAGGCATATTAATTTTATATGTCATTTTATCACATCCAAGCATAAACATTATACCATAATTTATATATATATGATATAATTTTATTTGGTGATACCATGAAAAAATTTACTATGAATGACGAAAATTTTATTTGCGAAAATTGCTTAGAAGAAGTAAAGAAGTTAGGATATACTTCAAGAGATCATTGCCCCTATTGTTTATATTCAAAACATGTGGATATCAATCCAGGTGACAGAATGAATGAATGTAAAGGATTATTAAGACCTATTGGTATCGAAAAGTTTAAGAATTCCTATAAAATATTATACAAATGTGAAAAATGTAATAAACTTCACAAAAACATTATAGCTAAAGATGACAATACAAATTTATTAATTGAATTATCTGTTGAAAATAAAAAATAATACCGAAAGGTATTATTTTAATTTAACCAATAAGTTCAATGATTTGTGGTAAAAAGATTATAAAAACTACTAATACAAGGAATATAACAACAATGAATATAATAGCACCTTTATTACTCTTTTCCTTTTTAGCAGGTTCAGTAGTTGTTTCAGCTACAGGTGCAACACTTTCAGTAGTTGGCATTGGTGTTGGAGTTGGCATTGGTGCTTCCGGTACAGGTTGTACTGGTGCACTAGGCATTTCCACAGCTGGCACTACTGGAGTTTCAATAACAGGTGAAACTGGCGTATCCATGATTGGTTGTTCAAATGTCGGTACATCCACTACTTCTGGTTGTACTGGCATACTCGGCATTACCGGTGTTTCGACAACTGGCGTATCCATGATTGGTTGTTCAAATGTTGGTGCATCTACTA
>CAYPGI010000011.1:2332-13271 GCA_964410275.1 uncultured Muribaculaceae bacterium
CAACTGGCGTATCCATGATTGGTTGTTCAAATGTTGGTGCATCTACTATTTCTGGTTGTACTGGTGCACTTGGTGTATCAAAAATTGATAATGGCGTCACCGGTTCAGTTGGTGCAAGATTTGGATTTGTTTGATCATTGATCAACTCTTTATTTTCTGGGTTCATTTTCTTTCCTCCTTATTTACAGGCGTAACCATCATTAATATACGATTTAGTTACTTCCTTTATTTTTTGATTATAGGTGTATTTTAGTTCTAAAGGTTTATTGATGACAATTTCATTCATTTTTTTAATATCTAATAAAGATAGATCTAAAATTAATTCTGCTTTATAAGTATTTTGCGTTATTGTAGTTTTTATTTTAAAACCATCATATCTATCAAAATCTTCTGCTAATTCGGTAAAATATTTATTAGCAACATCAATTTCATCCATATATACCCCTTCATTAGAAATATATGATGTAACTTCAGTTGTAGACTTAATCATATCGTTCGGATGATTAAAGGTAACTTTATAAGATATCTTGCCACTTTCTTTAGTTTCTGTTTTTGTACATGTAGTAACAACTTTTTCTTCCTCTTCTTCTTTCTCTTTAGGTATTTCCTCAACAACTTCTTCTTTAGGAAAAAGACCATTTACTTTTATGTACATTATTTTTTCATATATTGTAGGAAGAAAAAATATAAACGCAAAAATAATTATAATTAAAACAATGAATAAAAGACGTTCGTTAGTAATTTTAAACCCACCTTTTATATTTATTTTAGGTTTATTACCATCATTCGGCATAATATCACCCCTACTTTATATAAAATTATTATAACAAACAATTTTTAAAAAAGATAGTTTTTTTTGTTTTTTTCAGAATATCTATAAAATATGCGGATATAATATTAGTGACTGAGTTATTGTTCAATTGATAACTCGGTCATTTTTTATGTATTAATATTTTTCTATATTATTGATATAAAGAAACAAAAATTGGTAATAATATAAGTGTATAGATTGAGGTATATATATGAAGATAGATCAAATCAATAAAAAAATAGCGGATAAAAACAAAGAAAATATTGAAGAAATAAAAAAAAGAATCGGTGATAGTCCCGATATCATTATAAAAAAACTATCATTTGCGAAGAATGTTATTCATGTAATATTTAACGAAACATTATGTAATCAACAAATTATTAATGAATTTATACTTGAGTATTTTGTAGAAACACCTATGAAATCGAATCCCGAAAATATTGTAAAATATTTAAGCGAAAATATTCCAACGCGTAAAACAACTAAAATCAACGACTTTGATACTTTATTTTATAATCTTTTTAGTGGTTTTACTATCATATTAATTGATGGTGAAGAAGAAGCCTTAAGCATCGAAACTAGATTCCAGTTAGATAGTGGAATTCAAGAGGCAAAAGATGAGTATGTTTTAAAAGGTCCCAAAGATGCTTTTACAGAAAACTATCAGACTAATATTGGACAAATAAGAAGACGAATTAAAACCGAAAAATTATGGTTAAAAGAGGTAGAATTAGGTACTAAAAGTAAAACTAAAGTAGGAATTATGTACATCAGTGATATCGCTAATACGGAATTAGTTGAACAAGTAATAAATAAAATTAAAGATATAGAAATTGACGCTATTTTTGGTAGTAATTATGTTATAGAAACAATATCCGAAAATAAAAGAAATGTCTTTCCTAATTACTTATCAACCGAAAGACCAGATTTTGTTGCCATGAATTTATTAGATGGTAGAATTGCTATTATTGTAGAAAATATGCAATATGTTATTATTATTCCTGCCCTTTTTGTCGATTTTTTTCATAGCACTGAAGATTTGTATCAAAAGTCAATCAATACCACTTATACTCGTCTTATTAGAATAGCAGCTTTACTTATCACGTTATTAGTTCCAGCTATTTATATCGCCATTACAACTTTCAACCAAGAAGCTATTCCAGAAAGTTTAATAGTTAATTTTGCTGCTCAAAGAAGTGGTGTACCCTTCCCGGCATTAATTGAAGCTATACTAATGATTATTACTTTCGAAATTTTAAGGGAAACAAATTTAAGAATACCATCAACATTAGGAAGTGCTTTATCGATAGTAGGAGCTATTGTTTTAGGGGAAGCTGCAGTAAGCGCAGGAATTGTATCTCCGATTATGGTTATTGTTGTTGCTATTACTTCAATTAGTGGTTTAACAGTCTCTTCTTCAGATATAATTAATGGAATTAGGTGGTGGAGAATCATTTTTATTGTATTAGCTTCATTTTCTGGTTTATTAGGAGTGCTAATTGCATCTATTTTATTCATTGTCAATTTAGCAAGTATAAAATCATTTGGAATCCCTTACCTTGCTCCTCTTGCACCTTACAATAAAGATGATCAAATTAATGCCGTTTTTATTTCCAATAAATATAAGTTTTTTAAAAGAAATACATTAACAGCTAAAAAAAATTTATATCGTAGTAAGGAGAATGACTAATGAAAAAAATAAAATTATTTATTATATTGTCACTTCTTTGTCTAACAACAGGTTGTTGGAATTATAGAGAATTGAATGATTTAACTATTGTTAGTGCTATTGGAATTGATGAGGAAAACGGAGTTTATAATGTTAGTGTTCAAATAATGGATCCTGCACAACAAGGAGGTAATACTAACTCCAGCGGTTCTAGTAGTGAAAGTACTCCAATTGATGTTTACGAGGGTCAAGGAAAAACAATACTTGAAGCTATGTCTAATATTCTTTTAAAACAACCAGGTGATATCTTTTTGGGTCATGTCGACATAGTCGTTATCAGCGATCAATTAGCTAGAAAAGGAATCGAAAATTTTATAGACTTCTTACTAAGAGATAGAGAATCTAGAAAAATTTTTCCTATGGTTATTACCAAAAACTCTAAAGCTAGTGACATTATAAAGCTTATTACACCTTTAGAACTAATATCGGGTAAATATATAAATTCCACTTTAGAAGCAACAAAGAAAAATAGCGGTGTTGTTAGTAATAGACTTTTCGATGAAGTATTAATGTGTTTATTTGTCGAAGGGAGAGAAGCAACAATATCCTCTATTGAGTTAATTGGTCCACCAGAAAAAGGAAAAAATGTTGATAATCCTTCAACTGCTGTCCCTTCTACTTATTTTCGAATAAATGGTTCAGGTGTATTTATTAAAGATAAATTAGTAGGATACTTAAACGAAAAAGAAAGTTTAGGATACACTTATATTAGAAACCATACCGAAAGTACCGTTATATCCGTCCCTTGTGATGATGAAGGTAACTATGCTGGTATTAAGTTAGAAAAAACAAAGTCTAAAATTAAAACTACTATTAAAGATAACAAACCGATAGGTGAAATTACAATAGAAACTAAAGCAGTTATATCAGAATTTAATTGCAAAATGGATTTACTTAAATCAGAAAATATTAAAAATATAGAAAAGAATACCAATAAAGAATTAAAAAAACTATTAACTAGTACTATGAATAAAGCACAAAAAGAATTGAAAAGTGACATATTTGGTTTTGGAGAATATCTTTATAGAAACCAATACGATGAATGGAAAAAATACAAAAAGGATTGGAATGAAACATTTAGTAATATGGAATATAAAATTAAAGTATCAACTGAAATTAGAAATGTTGGTTCTATAATAGATTCATTAAAAAATTCATATGAAGGGAATCTAAAATATGGAAAAGAATAACAATATTATAAATGCTGCTCAATTAGGTATTATAGGATTTTTTTTAGGTAATGCTTTCTTTGTAGGAATGGGAAATATTAGCCTTATTAATTTTGCAAAGCAAGATGCTTGGATAGCTACTCTTTTAGCGGTCATTATTGGATTATTACCAATTGCCGTATTAATATATATAATGAATTATAAACCAGAAAAAAATATTCTTGAAAAAAACAAAATATTATTCGGAAAAATTTTTGGTAGTTTAATTAATTTTATTATTTCCGGCTATATGTTTTGGATAAATATTTTATTAGTATGGGCAGCAACCAATTTTGCCATTATTATTTATTTAACCGACACACCTCGTCTAGCCATTACTTTATTACTTGTTTCAGTAGGAGTATACACTGTTATTAAAGGAATAGAAACTATTTGTAGAACTGGTCAAATATTATTCTTTGTTGCAATGTTTATGATAATAATTATTGTTATTAGTTTATGGCAGTATTCTGACTTTAACAATGTGAAACCAATCCTTAAAGATGGAATTATACCAATGATACAGGGTTCAATATTATATTTATCTTACGGATTCACACCGCTAATATCTTTACTTATTATTCCTAAAAAAACAATTAAAGATCACAAAAAAATAAATAAGTATTTAATTGGGGGGTTTCTTCTTAGTATTCTTACAATAGCCTTAGTTTTCTATGTAGTAACTTCTATACTTACAATTAATTTAGCTGATTTATATAGGCATCCAGCATATTATGTCCAAAAGAAAATAACTATTACTACTTATTTCAATAATGTTGAAAACTTCTTCTCTATGCATTGGTTCATAAACTTATTTATTGGTGGTGTTATGTCATTATATTTTTTAAGTCGATATATTCAACATATATTTAAATTTAAAAATCCAAAACACATGAATATTTCGATTATTATATTAGGTTTAATAACTGTTGTTATCGCAAACGATTTATTCAAAAATGGTACTGATTCATTTAATTTTATAAAATATCAATTCCCTTGGATAACAGGTATATTATTTGGAATTCTACTATTAATATGTATACTTATCTTTATAAGAAAAAAAATAGAAGACACATAGTCTTCTATTTTGATGTCGACTTATTTTGTTTATATTTTATTTCGGCTGTTATCCAAATAATTAATGGAATAATTATTTCAAACGGAAAGGCGTAAATATAGTATATTTCAATGAAATCCATCATTTCTATAATATTCGTGTATATAATTGTTGATAAAGCTAAAATTAATAATCCTGTTGGGACAACTATTTTTTTATAATTTGGTATTGATAATAATTTTGAAATTCCTAAAGATGCCGCAATTAAGCAAACTGTTATTTTGGCAATTCCAGCAAATAAGAAGTTTATTGTAACAGCTCCTTCGATTCTCGTAAAGAAATTTCCTAATTCAATTATTCTAGTTGCTGCAAAAGAGGGAAAATAAGTTTCCATTATCAGAGTTGAACCTAATACAGTTAAGTTTCTAAACATTACAAAAGAGAAAATAAGGCAACCAAATATAATTGCTGTTATATATATTTTATATGGGCTATCCTTTTTTTTAAGAAAACCTGCTAACGGTAAAAATAATACAGTCTCAGTTAAAGGGTATGAAATAATTTTATAAGTCGCTAAAGCCATACCCTTTAATTTAGTTTCCATAATTGGTAAAAAGTTTTTTATGTCAACAATATTTAAAGAAAATATTATAGTGAATACTACCATTAACACAATGATAGGTAAAATAATTAATGCCCAACTTCCGAAAATAGTCATGCCACTTTTAGATATATAAATTGATACAAGTAATAATACTATTATAATTAATATTTCTGGAGTTTTAAACAATGTGGTTATTTTAATATACTCAGAGAAATTTCGTAACACCATCGCACATAAATGAATAGCATACCAAGTCATTAAAACAACAATTATATTACCAATAATTTTACCAAATAATTGATGAACTATATCATATAATCCCATATCAGGATATAACTTAATAATTCTTGCATACATGATAATTATAGGTAATGAAAGAAACATAGCTAAAATTAGTGCAATCCATGAGTCCTGTTTAGCTTCTGTACTGACACCAAAAATAACACTACTACCAAATAAGAATGCAGTTATAATAGCTATTGCTTGATTAGATGTTATTTTTTCTTTGACCATATTCTTTTCCCTTCTAAAATATATTATTAATTATGTTTTCTATTGGTTTTACTGGATTTGGTATGACTATATCAAAACTATATAATACTAAAATTGTTAATGTTAAAAGGGATGCACCGATATAAAATGAAAGAACCTTTTTATTATCTTTTTTTAAAAGTGGAAGAAAATCAAAAATAATTATTAAAATATATAAAACTAAAATAATTGTTAAATTCATAGGTCACCTCTTTTATTTTCTAAATGCTGTATTTATAATCTTAACCTTAATATTTACGTTAAATTCAACTTCTAAAAATAAATCAGCCCAATCCTTTTTTATTTTTTTCCACAAATTTGGATCGGTTTTATAAACTAAATTACCAAACCCAAAGATATCCACCTCAAATTCTTTTTGAGCTTTTTTTATTAATTTTTCAATACCGTTTTTAATTTTTTTGGCAGTTTCTTTTTCTACTTCATTAACTTTTTTAATATCTACTTTTTTGTTTTTTCCCATTAATTCTGCTAATATTCCTTCTATTTCAATATTGATATCTATTTTATATTTATCTTTTTTATAAGAGAAACTTTTATATGTAGAACTATTTGTAATTTCTATTGAAACATCATCTGTTTTGTCATTATTTATATCTAGAGTTAATATTCCACCACTAATATTGTCATCAATAAATAAAAAAATCTTACTTTCATTTACAGTTAAATAATCAATTAATTTATCCTTTTTAAAAACTGCTACTCCATTAGATTCTATTACCTGTTCATTATCATTTTCAACATTATGAAATACCGGTAATACTAAAGATTCCCCTTCACAATTAAGATTGTTGTATATCTTGTACAATTGTTTATTTTGGGTAGTTGATACTACTGAATTATCTTCACTTATTATTTTTTTCATTTCAAATGCATTTATAGGATTATCAATACTATTCCTTTTTAATATTTCTTTAGCTGTTTTTTCTTTTGAAATAGCAAAGTTTAATGTTTCACGAATTTCGGAATCTCTTAAATAAAAATCAATTATTTCATTAATTCCTTTCTCTCTTGCGATTTGATTACTAATTATAACTACTTGAGTATTGCTAAAGTATAATTTATTCATTGTTCTTCTTTCAGCATCTCTTATTGCTTCAAAAATAGTGGATCCTGTTGATTCTAAAATTTCAGTTTTTATTTCATTTTTTTGTCGTGATGAACTAGCTGCATTTATAACTTCAAAACTAAGTTTATATTTATTCATATCTTCATTCATATCAATAGCCATTCCGGTAACTATAGTGATATCATCTAATCCAACATAATCCCAACAACCTGTTGAGAGCAACACAAATATAATTATGATTAAACATTTTGTAACTTTAACTATCATTACTATTATCTCCTAACGATTTCATACGATTTATATTGTTCGATAATACTTTTGGTCGTTTAAACATATACCACCAAGGTGATCTAATTATTATATCTTTTCCGTTTTGATATTTAAATTCACCATGCATATTTACTTGAGGTACTCCACATGATTTTAAATTAAGAATATGAATGATTAATAATGATAAACCTATAACAAAACCAAATAACCCTAACATACTAGCTAATAGCAATAATATAACACGTACATAAATAATTGGAGAATTTAATTTTTGGAGTAAGATTCCGGTGATACCTGTAAAAGCAACAAGAATAATTGTTGGTGCCGCTACTAATCCTGCCTCAACAGCAGCTTGACCAATAACTATAGCTCCTAATACACTAATTGATTGACCAACAACTTGTGGCATTCTTGTCCCCGTTTCCCTTAATATATCAAAGACAACTAACATGATAGCTACTTCGAGTGCAGCAGGTAAAGGTACACTTTGCCTTTCCGAAGTTATAATTATCAAAAATGGTGAAGGTAACATTTCGTGATGATAAGCAACAAGTGCAATATAAAAAGCTGGTAATGCCGTGGTTAATAAAAAACTTAAAAAACGTATTATTCTAGTAAAGGAGCTATAAAAATAACTCACATAGTAATCTTCGGAATTTTGAAAATTTTCAATAAATAGATAAGGAACTGTATGTACCATTGGCGATCCATCAACTAAAATAGCAATGCGTCCTTCAAGAATTTTAGAAACTATTACATCTGGTTTTTCTGTATAACCCGTTGTTCTAAAAGGTGATTTTCTATTTTCTCTTGTTAATTCCGCAATATAATTAGTATCAAGAATACCATCGATTTCTATTTTACTTATACGCTTATATAATTCTTCTAATACCCCTTTATTTACTGTACTATCAACATAACAAATGCAAACTTTAGTATTAGTTTCTTCACCTATTGTGAGATATTTTAATTTTAATTCATTGGTACGAAGACGACGACGAATTAACGATATATTGGTTAATATTGATTCTGTGAAGCCTTCTCTCGGTCCAATTAAACTTTTTTCGGCATCTGGTTCAATCACACTTCTTGATTCAAATTGCTTAGTATTTAAAATTATAGCTTTATCAGCACCATCAATAAATAAAACAGTATCTCCATATGTAACGTTTTCAATAATACCTTTTACTTTACTTGTTATTTTGACTTCATCAATCATAAGAACATGCTCTGTTAAATCACTAACTATATCTTCATTACTAGTATCATATTTTGAAACCATTAAGGGTTTAATAATGTTTTCATTGATTATAATTGAATTAACCATTCCGTTACAGTAAATTAAACAATATTGTAAATTTTTATTATTATTGTTTTCAAAATATCTTGTTATAAAAGTATCATCATTATTAAATAGTTCCTTCATATATGAAATATTATCTTCTAAAGATTTAAAAATATCTTTTTTAATATATTTATTGTTAATACTTTCTATTTTGTTATTAATGATAGAATTTTTATTATTTTTTTTAACCATAAAAACCCCCTTAAATAACTAGTCCTTTTTATATTATCTGTTAAAAAATGGAAATTATACCGAATTAATAGCAAAAAAAAACCTAATATCAATTAGGTTTCTATTTGAAAATTTTATTAAAAGAATCGGGTAATGGTATTTCAAAATGCATTACTTTGTTTGTTATAGGATGTTTAAATTCTAATATATTAGCGTGTAGTCCAAGTCTTTTTAAAGGATCAGTTTTAGCCCCATATTTTTTATCACCAATAACACTATGCTTTATATCTTTCATATGAACACGAATCTGATTTTTACGACCTGTATCTAATTTAACTTCTAATAAAGAATATTTACTATTACTTTTTAATTTTTTATAATGTGTAATAGCTTCCTTGCCATCATTTTCTTTATTACTTGAATAAACAAGAAGAGTCGAAGTCTCTTTTAACCAAGATTTTATAGTTCCTTCATTACTGTTAACGTTGCCTTCAACAATAACAGTATAACCTCTAATACCAACTAAATCATCCCAATTATCTTGCAATAGAAATTTAATTTTTTCTTTTTTAGCTAACAATAATAATCCAGAAGTTTCACGATCAAGTCTGTGAACCACAAAAATGCGATTTTTAAAGTTGTGTCTTTTAAGGTAGTTCATAACTATATGATACGCTGTTTTATCTTTTTCATTATTAGTTGAAATAGATAATAATCCTGCTGGCTTATTGACAACTATTATATCATCATCTTCATAAATAATGTCTAAAGGTTCTTTATACTCTTTATTATGTATTTGTGACCACTTAACCATTACTTTTTGACCTTTTTGCAATCTATAATCATGTTTAGTTATAGCTTTTCCATCAACTAGAACATTACCACGAGTAAGTTGTGATTTAATATTATTTTTTGATTTATTTTTCACATTTAATAATAAATACGTTAATAATAACGATTCATTTTCTATGACAAAGACATCATCATTCTTTTTCATTTATTCATTCCCTTCGTATAACTTTTTTTCAATTAATTCTGCTAAAGATTTAGAAGAAGTTTTATTAAGATGACAGCCATCAACTGTTAAAGCTAAACCTCTTTTTTTACTTATATATGAATTAAAAGGAAGAAAAGTTGTTAATAGTGTATCTGTGATTACTTTAAACCAATTTTTAGACATAAAATATGATCCCTTATTATTTAAATCCATTTTATTTTTTTCTTGTTTTGATTTAAAATCTATATAAAAAATATTATTATTTTTACAAATGTTATTTACTATTTTATTATAAATATCCACTTTATCATTAAAATAAATGTCTTTACTTTCAATATAGGGAATACTAAATATTATTATATTCTTATTTAATTCTTTTAATATCATTATAAGTTTTATATATTCCATTGTAAATTGTTGTTCATCTGCACAAGGAATACTACCCCTTCTTTTTAAACTTCTTACACGTTTTTTCCATAAAAAAGAGTAATTTTCTAAGAAAGGTAACAAAATATCGTTTGCACCAATTCCAACTATTATATCAGTTGCATCTTTATATTTGGACTTATTCATAACTTTTATTAAGCGCTCAGTCATTCCGATTACTGTATCGCCTCCTAGACCAAAGTTAATGAATTGTTTTTTATTTTTAACATATCTCAAATATGTTACTCCTGGCTTTCCTTCAGTTAAACTATCACCAAAGCATAATGTCTTCTTCATTCTAACACCTCAACAACACTTATATAAGTATATCATATATAGATAATGTAAATTATCAAAACATCTATATTTTTATAGAAAAACAATTCCTATAGTTAATTAACTAATAAGAATTGATTACTTTATCTCCAACAGACATACTGACTCGATATGTGTTGGGTATTGGATATGAATAGTAACTTTTTTCTATGCGTATTGTTTAAATACACTATATTTAACACAAACTATCAAGGTACTGTGTGTGTAATTGATATGTTTATTTTTCTACTTCTACCCTAACCCTTACACTATTAATTACTTTCTTTCTTTTTTTACCATTCTCATCAACATAAAAGTAAAAAAATTGTTGGTTGCTATAAAAATCTAATATATTTATAAATGAATTGCACTTATAATCCATTATATC
>CAYPGI010000012.1:0-9481 GCA_964410275.1 uncultured Muribaculaceae bacterium
TAATTTCATTTCTAAATGCTTTACCTATTTGACCGATACTAAACGGTAACTTAGCACGCATACTTCTTTGAACATTTAAGAAATTCACATATTCCCCTTGAGCATTTTCTGGTCTTAAATAGATAATACTCTTACTATCTTCAGTTACTCCTCTAAACGTTTCAAACATTAAGTTAAATTGTCTAATATCAGTAAAATTAGATTTACCACATTTAGGGCATTTAATCTTATGTTCCTTAATATATTCAATCATTTCACTTTGACTCATTGAATCAGGATGAACTTCAGGGTCAACATCGCCTATTAAATTATCAGCGCGATGTCTCATTTTACACTCCTTACAATCAATAAGAGGGTCCGCAAAACTACTGACATGACCACTTGCTTCCCAAACTTTTGGATGCATTAAAATGTCAGCATCCACTTCAAAACTATTTTGACGCTCTTGAATAAATCTTTTACGCCATGCATCTTTTAAATTGTTTTTAAGTCTTGTTCCTACTGGTCCATAATCCCAAGTATTCGCTAAACCACCGTAAATTTCACTACCTTGAAAAATAAATCCATATTGTTTACATAAATTAACCATTTTTTCCATTGTAATATTACTCATATTTTTCCTCCTACTAAACAAAAAACTTTTAGAGTTATAAGGACGACTATGCCGCGGTTCCACCTTACTTATTCTAAAAGAATCAACTTTAAATATATTGCTCCAGGATTCCACTCCCATCATTGCATTGATAATTATATTATAACAATTATTTTTGATTTGTCAACATATTATTCTTTTAATTTAGTTTTATCTTTTTCTATTTTAGGTTCAATAACTTCACCGTTTTCTTGAACTATTATTTTTAAACCTTCCGGATTAGTAACTATACCTTTTACATTTTCAATTTCATTAATTGCCATAAGCAAGTCAGTATATTCGTTATTTTTATTATCCGAAATAAAATCACTAACAGGAGTAAAAGTACCAAAATAATATGTTTTAGGATATTTTTTAACTAAATTTCTTATCACTTTTCCATTACAAAGTATTTCCGCCAAACAGTGATACTTTAATGATATCATACCAGGTTCATAAGAAAAATCATTAGGGTTAGCAGTCGTCACTTCTACTAATTGAGTACCAATAATCATATCCTCATTACATTGTATTACTTCAGCAAGGATTCTTAGATTTATTATTCTCATCATATCCCCCCCTTGATGGGAATTATTGTAACATATTTATTTTATTTTGGAAATACTAAATAAAAAAATACTAAAGCCATAACTGTTCCTAATATCATTCCCATAAATACTTCTAATGGTTCATGACCAATTTGTTCTTTTAATTTCTTCATTTTTATTTTCGGATTATCATCATCAAGTTCATCAACTATTTTGTTAATAGCGACTGCTTGTTTTTCACTTTCTCTTCTCATTCCCATTGCGTCATATGAAACAATTAAAGCAAAAACTAATGCCATAGCAAATAAAGGACTATTTATACTATGCATCATTCCTATAAAAGTAGTCAAAGAAAAACAAAATGAAGTATGGGTGCTTGGCATACCACCATTACCATTTAGTAATCTTAACCATTTAAATTTTTTTTCTTGAATTGACTCAATTGTAAATTTAATAATTTGAGCAACAATAACGCTTGAAAAAGGAATAATTAAATAAATATAGTCTACCATAAAAAACTCCTAACTAATTTTTTTAATACTATTTATAAATGTTTTTGTTTTTAAATATAAGCCAGTATATTCATCATAATAATCATTTAAAAATTGATTTATTTCTAATTTGGCTACATCACTAATATCAAGTTTAGTTATTTTAGCAATATCTACATAACAAAACATTCTAATTAACTTAATTGTTTTATCACTAACTATTTTATCATTTTTTAAACAACTATTACAAATATAACCTCCGCGATGAGCTGATAAAGTAGCAATTGAATTAGTACTTCCACAAATACTACATCTATCTATAATTGGCATAACACCTAGAAAATCCAAATATTGTAATTCAATAATGTTTGTTACAACTAATGGATCAAAACCTTCATCTATTTTTAATAATCCATTAATTAATAAATCATATATATCAGCACTATTATTTTGTCTAATAACTTGTTCTGATAAGTCCAACAAAAAACTAGCATAACTTATTTTTTCAATATCTGTTTTAATATTCTTAAAGTTATTTATAATATCAACACAAGATAACATAGATAATTTATCTTGCTTGTAATAAATATGAAAGTAACCATATGTCAGTTTCCCAGTTACACTTCGTAAAGAACTTTTTATACTTTTAGAACCTTTAGCTATCATTCCAATAATGCCATATTCTTTAGTTATAACATTAATTATTTTACTTGTCTCACCATAATCGCGTTCACTTATAATGATACCTTCTACTTTTTCAATCATAAATCCTCTAGTCTATTTGCTCAAAGCGATATGCTTGTTTAACATCTGGATATTTATCTTTATCGACCAACGATTTAAAAACCTCATAATCTCTTACCCATATTTTATGCTCATCATATAGAGCTTGATACACAACAAGTTTTCTTTCTGGTGATTCACAGTCATACGCAATCATCAAAACAGTATATTCTTTACCTTTAAAGTGACGATACTTTTTACCTGGCACTACTTCATTCATTTACTTCCTCTTTTCTAATTCTTTATATTTTAAATAATATTCTACCTTTCCGGTATTGACAAACAAATCCCATAATAATTTTTTTTTCATAAAAACCACCTTTCTAATTTATAGTGGTTTCATTTTTTTTGAATTATTCAATTTCCTTATAACCAAATTCTGACAAATATTTTTCTTTATCACGCCATTTTTTAATTACTTTTACAAATAATTCTAAATATACCTTTGAATCTAATAATTCTTCTATGTCTTTCCTAGCATCAATACCAATTTGTTTAACCTTTTTTCCGCCTGCTCCAACAATAATCTTCTTAAGAGCATCTCGATCAACAATAATTACAACATTGATATTATAACTATTCTTATTTTTTTCAATATTCTCAGTTACACAAGTAACAGAATGAGGCACTTCATCAGATATAACAAAATCTAATGGTTTATTAGTAATTTGATCATCTTCATAATATTTTACTGTTTGATTTAAATACTTTTTTAAAACAGTCACTAAAGTTTTTACATTGTCTTTTTTTAACGCTGATACAGGAACTATTTCAGCAAAATTATATAAATCTTTATATGAATTTATTTTTAACATAATTTTTTCGCGATTCAACTTATCTATTTTATTAATAACTAAAATAACAGGTTTATCAATTTCTTTTAATTTTTCTATTACATATTTATCGCCCGGGCCTAAAGATTCACTCCCATCAACCATCATCACAATGACATCGACATCGTTAATTGAATAATATGCCTGTTTATTTAAGTATTTACCTAATTTATGATTTGGTTTATGAATTCCAGGAGTGTCTACAAAAACAATTTGAGTTTCATCATCGTTGTATATTCCTTGAATTATATTTCTAGTAGTTTGTGGCTTATCAGAAGTAATAGCTACCTTTTTACCAATAATATTATTTAAAAGAGTACTTTTACCTACGTTAGGTCTACCTATTAAACCAACAAATCCTGATTTCATTTCAAATCCTCAGCACTAAAACTATATGGACACAATTCTTCAACTGTATATATACTTTCTTCATCACCATAAACACAAACAATTTTAGTTTGCTTATCTAAAAGTTCTACAAACAACTGACGACAAGCAAAACAAGGAGTCGTTTCTTCACCACTTGATGATGCAACATACAATTTATCAAAATCACCTTTTTTATACCCTGCACTAATAGCACTGACTATAGCACTTCGTTCAGCACAAATTGTTGATCCATAAGCAGCATTTTCAACATTAACACCAGAAAATTCTTTTCCATCTTTCATAACAGCAATACATGACACTTTAAAATCAGAATATGGACTATATGAATTTTTAAGTAATTCTTGTAATTTTTCTTTCATTATTCCTCCTTAAATAAGTTCTAAAACTTTTGGTAAAAAGATAATTAAACCAGTAATAAAAGCCACAGTAGCAAATACTAATACAGCGGCTGAAGAAGAATCTTTTGCTATTTTAGCAAATGGATGCTCTTTAGTAGTTGTCAAATCAACCACTGCTTCAATTGCGGTATTAATTAGTTCAGTAGCGGCTACTAATCCAATCATAATAATAATTGTAACCCATTCAAATTTTGATATTTCAAGTAATAGACCTGCAAAAACACATAACAATCCTGCACAAAATATAACTATCATATTTTGTTCATATTTAAGAGCATAGTTTATTCCCGCTAATGAATTACCAAAACTTTTTCGATATCGATCTAATGTAAATTTTTTATGAGTTCTTTTGTATTCCATATTCATTTAAAATCAACTCCTGTTTACTAAACATAATTTTCTCATCTTCAATATTCATATGATCATAACCTAATAAATGTAGAAATCCATGGATTGTTAAGAAAGCTAACTCTCTTAAAAAACTATGGCCATAGAGTTTACTCTGCTTTTCTACCATATCAATTGATATGTAAATATCACCTAAAATACGATATTCACTAATAGGAAAGTCTTTATTATCTTCTAATGCAAACGAAATTACATCAGTAGCTGCATCAATATTACGATAATTTTTATTTATCTCTTTAATTGTTTCATCATTAACTAATATTACATTAAAAACAATATTATTTAATTTTTCATAATTGATAGCAAAATTAATCAATTCTTTTATTATATCTAGTTCTTTAATTTCTTTATTTGTTTCATTAAATATTTCTATATTATTCACTTAATACCCCTAACTTTATAATGTTAAATAAATATAACACCATTATTACTAAAATCACTATTATTATTATATTATAAAATAATGGTTTTTTCAAGAATCTCGGCAATTTATCAATAATATAAAACAATATTTTATAAAGATAATATCCGGCTAGTCCACCCATTAAATTTAATAAGATATCATCAATATCAAATACTCTTCCTATTTTATATTGAGTTACTTCAATAGTTACTGAAGCAATTATCGTTAATAAAAATATTATTTTGGCTTTTGACAGATGGAAGAAGTATGAAATAAAAAAACCAAAAGGAACGAACATTACCATATTCCCAATAACATTTTTAAAAAACTTAATACTTCCAAAATCATACCTTAAAATTTCTTTAAAGGGGGTAACATTAGAAGTAGACCAACTGACATCTTGAAAAGTTACTACATGGAAAAGACACATAATATATAAAATAAATCCCATGATGAATAATTCTTTGTATAATACAAATTCCTTATTATTTTTTATAAGCCAAGTAATACGAATGGACTCTAAAACAACAACACAGATCAAAACTGTTGGCCATATCTGTTCAAATAAAATAATAAGATTACTTCTAAACATCTTCCTTTACCTCCTCCATTATTAATTGATATCCAGTAATATTCTCATATACTGAATAGAATATATCTACTTCTATTTTACTCTCTTTCATATCAACTTTCAATTGTTTTTCATTTATAATGTATTCATTATCTAATAGCTTTTCTTCCATTTTACTTCTACCTAGGATAGCGACTCTTTCTATTGCTTCTTCAATTGTATATATTTTGTCAATAACATTTGTTTCACTTTGCATTTGTTTTACTAAGCCAATCGGTAAAAAAGAATGTTTAAATATATTTTTATTTTCTATCTTTTTAGTTTTATATTTATTAAAATCCAAAGAAAAACTATGATTTAGAAATTGTAATGATAAAACTGTTTTTTTTCTACCAGTTAATTTTACTTCTTGATAATGAAAAGGATATGAAACTGATATGTTATACCATACTTCTCCATAGACTATACCCTTAGCTCTTGTTTTTACTTCTGGGGTTAATTGTCCATTTATAATTATATCTCCCTTTTTAACATAATCGTTTGTATTTCTTACAATAACACCGGAAGAGGAAATAACTTTCTTAATAACTGCGGATTTAGTTGCGATAATATGTTGTGGAGTATTATCCTCTTCAATATCAATTATTTTTCTTTCTTCTACCCTCACTATATATTTAGTACCTATATTTTCTATTTCTAACCATTCTATTTTCTTTTTGTGTTTATTTAAAATATCTCTTTTTATTTTTTGAATATCATCATAACTTTTTATAAAACTCTTTTTCTTAATATTATAATTTTCTAACTCATCTAAAACTAGTTTTCTTATTTCGGCACTACTATGTATTACTTGAACATCAAAAATAATATTACTTAAAAATATTAGTAATCCAAATCCAAATATTATTGCACCAATTAATATTCTGTTAAAAAGTAAACTTTTTTTGATTTTAATTATTCCATAATAATTAATAACTTTTATTTCATATATACTCTTTATTTTAAGTAATCTTTCATAATCATCTTTATAGATTCTAATATTTATTTCTTCCTTATTTATATGTTTTATATTTAGTAGTTCTATTTTAACTTTCATTAATCTTTGAATAAATCTATCAAGGTGTTTACCTTTAATATTAATATCTATTTTACTTGTCAATATATTCATAAATCACCTTAATTCAATATTTTTTATATTACCTACAATTAATACCTCATCAATTAAAAGCTTTGTTATTATCAAATCACTACCTTTAATTATTACTTCTCCATTCTTATGCTTTATAATTACTTCATTACTATTAAATCCCATTATATCGGTATAATTTATAACATTTATTTTATTATTAAAAATATTTATTTTGAATTCTTCTTCTAATAAATAACTTCTAAAGCTTTCAATTAATTTCATACTTTCACCTATATAATTTTATTAAAAAATATCTTATTTATGTGCTTGTATAACTATATTCTACATTATCATTTTTTTATTTCCTTTAGATAACAAAAAAAAGAAATGATTTCTCACTTCTTATTTGTTTCTTAATTCAGCTTCGAATTCCTTTTCAACAGATTCAATAACCTTATTAAATACAATATTTATTTCTTCATCCGTTAAAGTCTTAGCTATATCTGAGAAGGTCAATGAAAAAGCAATTGATTTTTTATTATCATCTATTTTTTCACCTTCATATACATCAAATACATCAATATTAGTTAAAAGTCTACCACTTGCTTTTCTAATAACTGTCATAATCTCAGAAGCCATTATATTTTTATCAATTAAGAAAGCAACATCTTTATTTATTTCAGGATACTTCGACATTTCTTTAAATTTAATTTCTCTAACTTTTTTACTAATAATCTTTTCTAAACTTATTTCAAAAACATAAACTTCTTTTTTTGATATATTAGGATGAACCTCACCTAAATATCCAACTACCTCATTATCAATAACTACATTAGCGCTTCTTCCTGGATGCACCTCATCGGGTAATTGTTCTACTTTAAAGTTATATCTACCATTTAGACCCAAAAAGTCTAATAAGTTTTCAATAATACCTTTTAAAACATAAAAATCTACTTTAATTATATTTCCTTGATGATTATTTGTATAATAATTATTATATATTAAACCACTTATCATTGTTTCTTCAATATATTTATTATCTTTCTTATAATAAGATGCACCTATTTCAAAGATATCAATATCTTTAATCTTACGCGCTAAGTTATATTCAAAAACACTTAGTAACGAAGGTATTAAACTTGTTCTTAGATTTTTTTTATCTTCACTCATAGGGTTTGTTATAACAATTCTTTCTTTTGGTTCAATTAAGAATTGTTCGTTTTCTTTTTCACTGACAAGTGAATATGTAATCACTTGATTTAATCCTAATGATTGTAATCTTCCTCTAATATCTTTAATCATTTTAGCTTTTGATGAATAAGTTCCTCTTTTAATAGAAGTAATAGGAAGTTTCCCAACTAAATTAGTATAACCATATAATCTACCTATTTCTTCAATTAGGTCCTCTTCAATATTAATATCTAATCTTCTAGTAGGAACAAATACTTTAAAAGATTCACCAATTTCATATTTAAAATCTAAATTATTGAATATTGTTTCAATATCATTATTTTTTAGTTCCATACCTAAAACAGAATTGATTTTCTTTAAATTTATATTTATTATCTTATCATCTTTATTAGCCTTGTCATGAACTAATATTCCACTCATTACTTCGCCACTTGCATATTTATTAAGTAAGTAACATGCTCGGTTGATTGCTAAAGCAGTGCGGTTTGGATCAATTCCCTTTTCATAACGACTACTAGCTTCACTTCGTAATATTTCCTTAGAAGTATTACGAATATTATAAGGATTAAAGATAGCTGATTCAATAAAGATATCTTTTGTACCTTCTGTGATTTCAGTACTTAAACCTCCCATAACACCTGCTAGAGCAACTACTTCTTTTGGAGTAGTAATAGCAATATCAGTTGCTTTTAAAGTTCTTGTTTTACCATCTAATGTAATCATTTCTTCTTTTTCATTAGCCATTCTAACTATTACATCTTTACCTAATTTATCAGCATCAAAGAAGTGTAATGGTTGACCGTATTCTAACATAACATAATTACTGATATCAACAACATTATTTATCGGTCTAATACCACTAGCCATTAATCTTGTTTTAATAAAATTAGGACTTTCCTTTATAACAACATTTTTTACTTTTCTAGCTAAATAAATTGAACATTTTTCTGTATTTACTTTTAAAGTGTGTTCGCTAGTTATATCTTCTTTTAGTTCTTCAAATTTATCTTCAGGATATTTAACTTTCTTACCATAAATGGCTCCTACTTCATAAGCCATTCCTATAATACTTAACAAGTCTCCTCTATTAGCAGTAAGTTCAAAATCAATTACTTCATCATCATATCCTAGGTATTTAATGGCATCTTCTCCTATTTTAGGGTTTCCACTTAATGGATGAATACCAGTTTTATCTTCTTCACTTAAATATTTAGATTCGATTCCTAATTCATCTAAAGCACAAATCATACCATTAGATTCCATTCCCGCTAATTGAGCTTTTTTAATTTCGAAATCACCTGGTAAGACAGCCCCTACTTTAGCAACCATAACATATTGATTTTTTCTAACATTAGGTGCACCACATAGAATCTGAACTACATCATCACCTATATCAACTTTGCAAATACTTAATTTTTTAGATTCAGGATGTTTTTCACACTCTAAAATATGACCGACAACAATATTGCTAGCTTCACTAATTCTTTTTATTGATTCATATTCATTACCAGCAGTAACCATCTTTTCTGCAAGTTCATGATAATCAATATCTTTTATATCAATATAATCATTTAAAAACTTCTTACTTAGTTTCATTATTTTCACCACCATTCACACGATTGAAAAGATTTGCAAAACGCATGTCATTAGTATAAAAATGTCTAATATCATTAATACAATATTTTAAATTAGTAAATTAGTAAAT
>CAYPGI010000012.1:9491-12908 GCA_964410275.1 uncultured Muribaculaceae bacterium
TGGATGTACCATTCCGGCTCCCAAGATTTCTATCCACCCAATATTTTTACATAGAGGGCATCCTTTTCCACCACATTTAAAACAAGATACGTCAATCTCTAATGAGGGTTCCGTAAAAGGGAAGAATCCAGGTCTAAATCTAATTTCACGATCATCACCAAACATTTTCTTAGCGAATATTTCTAAAGTTCCCTTTAAATCAGCTAGAGAAATATCCTTATCGATAACTAATCCTTCCATTTGAGTAAATTGATGAGAATGAGTTGCATCATCATCATCACGACGATATGTTTTACCAGGACAAATAATTCTAATTGGCCCTTTTTCTACATTAGCGTCCATAACTCTTGCTTGTACTGGAGAAGTTTGAGTTCTAAGTAACACTTCATCTGTAATATAAAAACTATCTTGAGCATCTCTTGCTGGATGACCTTTAGGTAAATTTAATTTTTCGAAGTTATATAGATCTAATTCTACTTCAGGTCCTTCAACAATGTCATATCCCATTGAAATAAATAACTCTTCAAGTTCATCTGTTATTCTAGTAATAGGATGAGTTCCCCCTACCTTTATTTTAGAAGCAGGTAGTGAAATATCTATTTTATCTTTTTCTAGTTTTTGATTAACTTCTAACATCTCTAATTTATTATATATGCTGTCTATTTCTTCACTTATTTCCCTTTTTAGATTATTAATTAAAGCTCCTACTTCCTTTTTTTCATCAATGCTTAAAGTACTTAACATACTAGTAAGTTCACTGACAGGACCCTTTTTACCTAAATATTCAATCTTTAATTCTTGCAACTCTTTAGTGTTTTTTGATTCTTTTAACTTTTCATTGAATTTTTTTTGTAATTCCAATATTTTATCTTTCATAATTCCTCCTTATTATAATAAAAATCACATCCTAATATAAGGACGTGATTACGCGGTACCACCTTAATTTATAGACATTAGTCCATACACTTAATAACTAAAACGCGTTACCGTTATACTTTTAATATAAAGCTAAAAGATGAATTCATAAAATATTATTATTAGTTTCCACCAGCTACTAACTCTCTATCAATAATTAATTTTACTACTACTTCTTTATCATAGCTTTTATTTACTTAATCTTTTTAAAATGATATCTTTACCTAATAAATAAATTGTATCAGGCAATTCTGGTCCATGCATTTGACCACTTACTTTAATTCTAATTGGCATATATAACATTTTACCTTTAACATTAGCTTTTTCTTTAACATTGTTGATTACTAAATTAATATTATCTACTGTCCAATCAGTAATATTTTCAATTTCTTCTTTAAATACTCTTAATGTATTTGGAATAGTTTCATCACTCATAAACTCTTTACATTCATCATTATAGTCGATGTCATCTTTAAAGAACAAATCCGTAACTTCTACTATTTCTTTTCCATAACTGATATGATCTTGATAGATGCTTACTAAGTGTTTAATCCATTCATCACTTTTATTACTTAAATCGTAAGCTTCTTTTAAATGGGGAACAGTGATGCTACATAATGTATCTATATCTAATTTTTTCATATAGTGCGCATTTATCCAATTAAGTTTCTTTATATCGTATATAGCTGGGGATTTACTAATTCTTTTTGGATTAAATATTTTAATTAGTTCTTCTAGTGTAAATATTTCATCAGTTGTTTCTGGTGACCAACCAAGAAGCGCTAAATAATTGACAACACCTTCTGGCAAATAACCTTCATGATATAAATCCATAAAAGAAGCATCGCCATTTCTCTTACTTAATTTTTGCCCATCAGATCCTAAAACCATAGGTAAATGAATATAAGTTGGCTTTTCCCAACCAAATGCATCATATAGTAAATTATACTTTGGCGTTGACATTAAATATTCATTACCTCTTGCTACATGGGTAATTTCCATTAAATGATCATCAATTACATTTGCAAAATTATAAGTTGGAAAACCATCTGATTTAAGTAAAATTTGGTCTTCTAATATTCTATTTTCAACAACTATTTCACCATATACAATATCTTCATAAGTACTAATACCTTCTTTAGGCATCTTTTGTCTTATAACATAACTTTCTCCATTTGCTATTCTTTCTTCAATTTCTTCGTTAGTTAACTTTTTACAATGACCATCATATAAAAAAGCAATTTTTCTTTCATCAGCTTCACGACGTAAATCATCTAGTCTTTCAGGAGAACAGAAGCAATAATATGCTTTCCCCATTTCAACTAATTTATGAGCATATTCTTGATATATATCTAATCTTTCACTTTGAGTATATGGTCCATATTTACCAGGATTATTTGGTCCTTCATCAAAATCTAGTCCACATAACTTACATGTATCATATATAAATTCAACTGCACCTTCAACTTTTCTTGTTTGATCAGTATCTTCTATACGAAGCAAAAAGTCTCCATTATTATTGTTTTTTGCAATTAAATATTCGAAGATAGCACTTCGCAAGTTACCAACATGCATAAAACCTGTTGGACTTGGAGCGTATCTAGTTCTTACTTTCATCTTATCACCTATTCTTACTTTGTTCTAAGCTTATTAACATTTCTTTTCTTTCATTAAAATATGGGTATACTTGTTTGATACTACTATAATCAATATCTTTTCCGTTACTATCTTTGGCATCAGCAAACATACTAGGAGTTCCTACTAAATTAGTCTCAAAAGATTCGACATTATCTTTAGTCATAAAACTATCCATAATCTCTCGCTCGATTTCCCCTAACATACTTTTACCATTTACAAAGCGACCCTTAACATTATAATTCATCGTATCAAGTAATTTCTTTACGGAATCCATATCATTACTTTTTTGAACCAATCCTTTGATGACCGATTCTTGATCATTATTAAAGTATGCTTGAATTAAATCATCAACACCTACAACTGAACCAATTAAATTAACAGCAACTCTTTCATCGATATATTTACTCATTTACTTCACTTCCATTTCCCACTAAGAAATCCGCAAGCATTTCTGTAAAACCAATATTTAAAGCTTCTAGTTTATTATTTTCATTAAATCCACTGTATTTACCTTTAGAAGATATAATGTTTAATAATCCAACCATCAAACTATTTTTAGCGTCACTATTATTTAGTTCAGTAACGTTGATATATAACACATTATTAATACCATCATATTCAACTGGATCCTTTACAATAAATCGATTACCACTAGCGATTTTCAAAGTTTTTATTCGTTCATTAAAATTATTCAAACTAATATTAGGTAATTTTGAATTAAATATTTTAATTAATTGTTCGATATCCGCTTTTACTTCTAAGTCTATATGCGGATTTTGCTGTAACGATAATCTTACTTGTTCAAACATTCCCATATTAACCACCTTATTAGTATTTTACCATATATTTGAAATAATTGGTATA
>CAYPGI010000013.1:0-12838 GCA_964410275.1 uncultured Muribaculaceae bacterium
TATTCCATCACCAATAACTATTGCATAATCTCTTACTCTTTTAAATAATCTGTTAGCGATTCTAGGTGTACCTCGACTACGTTTAGCAAGTTCAATCGAAGCTTCTTCATCAATTGGGCTTTCTAAAACACGACTAGTTCTTTTGACAATATCAGTTAATTCTTCGATTGTATAATAATTCAGTTTAGAAACAATTCCAAATCTATCTCTAAGAGGTCCTGTAAGGTCACCCGCTCTAGTAGTTGCCCCTATTAAAGTAAAAGGGGGTAAATCTATTTTGATATTACGACTACTAGAATCACTTCCAACAATAATATCTAAAGTAAAATCTTCCATTGCTGAATATAATATTTCTTCAATAAATCTAGGAATACGGTGAATTTCATCAATAAATAAAACATCACCTGGTTCTAAAGTAGATAGGACAGCCGCTAAGTCACCACTTTTTTCAATTGAAGGACCACTACAAGTTTTAATATCACTACCTAATTCATTAGCAATAATACAAGCTAATGTCGTTTTCCCTAATCCAGGAGCCCCATAAAGTAAAACATGATCTAATGGTTCTTCTCTTATTTTAGCAGCTTTAATAAAAACACTTAAATTTTCTTTTACTTCACTTTGTCCAATATATTCCGCTAAATACTGTGGACGAATATTCTTTTCAAATTGATCATCAACAGTTTCGTTTTCAATAAAAATTCGTTCTTCCAATATATCCCTCCTTTATTTTAACATTTGTTTTAAAGCATCTTTAACTTGCTCTTCAATCGTCTTCTTAGCATCAATATTAGGTAAAACCTTATTGATATCATTACTTTTATACCCTAACCCTTTAAGTACATCTACTAATTCATCGAATTGATGATAATTACTTTTACTATCAGCAGTTGGTACTAATTTTCCTTTTAAATCTAATATTATTTGACGAGCTACTTTTTCACCAATCTTAGGAAACTTCTTTAAATATAAAATATTTTCTCTATCAATCGCATCCATAATTCCACTTATTGAACCAGTAGCGAGCATTGGTAAAGCAGTTTTACAACCTAAACCTTTTACTTCTATTAATTTTAAAAACATTTCTTTTTCTTCTAATAGTTTAAAACCATATAAATCATTTGTATCTTCACGCACATGTTGATAAACATAAACAGTATATTCGTTATCTTCTTGAAAATTATAAGGGTTAGGAGTATAAATTAAGTATCCTACACCATTATTTTCAAGTATTATTGATTGACTTTGAACACTAGTTACTATACCTTTTATATATGCATACATTTTATCACCTATTATTATTATACCACAAACAAATGTTTGAGTAAATAAAAAACATCTTATTGATGTTTATTTTTTACTACTAAAAAATTCTCTAATTATATAGTATTCAAATATAATATAAATCCCAATATATACCCAAAAGAATATATCAAAAACAAAGCCACTAGTATATTTACCTATTATACTAGGAATGTTTGCTGGGAACCATTTATCTAAAAAAGCAAAGAACTCAGGATCAGTAATATAATCTTTTATTACATCAATAATCCTTAAAAATATATCTACGATTGGTATTAAATATATAACATTGATAAATTTCTTAAAGAAGAAAACAACCAAACCAATTAACCCCATTAAAATTACTATATCCATTATAACAACACCCTTCTATTCAGTAAGTTCTTTTTTTTCATAATAACGAAAAGGTAGAACATTATTTATCTCACTATATTCAATTGTTACTACATATTCTTCACCATTATAATTTTGTTCATATCTTTTAAAAGTTGTAAAATCAATAACGACTTTATCAATTTGATCATTCTTTTCATAAGTTGTAACAACAATACTAGAGTCATCATCATCTTGAAGTTCGATATCTTGATAATGTTTAAGAATAGCTTTATTAGTAACTAAATATTTATTAATAATTGTATTATCTTGAACCTTCTTTATTTCTTCATCTAACTTACCTAAACTGATTAAATTATATATATCACTAGGTCTTAAATAAAAATTAGTTAAAGGTATATATGCTTGATCGATCTTTTCTTCGATAAAGCCATCTTTTATACTATATAAGTCACTATTTTCAAGATAATAGGTTTTATTTGTAGTAGTGAGTGCTACTCTATTAGAATAACTTTTACCACTTAAAGTTATTTTTTCTTTACCTGAATAAGTTAATTCAAAATTGTAATTATTCATTTCTTTAAATTTTTCAATTATTTCTTTATCTTCATTATCATCGTTAGTATTAGTGTAACCCTTCTTTACATATTCAAGAGAATTAATATACAAAGATACGAAAATAAAAAACACTACCCATAAACCAAGCTTAATCATTGCTCTATATCTAGGAACAGCCCATAGTTCTTTAAACTTTTTTATAAAATTTCTAAATTTTGAATCTTGTTTCATAAATCACCTAATCTAATATCTTACCAATAATTTTTTCTTTGTTTTGAACACCATTTAAGAAATCAATAGCTGACATTCTATGTTTACCTTCTAATTGGACTTCAGTGAACACTACTTCACCATTATTGACTTTAACGCCAAATCCATCAGGATATACTTTAGATATTTGACCATTAAATAAATTCGAATATATTGCATCAGTGTAATAACACTTCCATACTTTTAATATTTTACCTTCAAATAAGCAATAAGCTCCTGGCCATGAATATAATCCTCTAACTTGATTATATATTTGCTTTTTAGTTTTTTCAAAATCTATTTTTTCATCTTCTCTTTTAATAGTTAAACCAAATGTAACTTCACTTGTTTCTTGTTTAATTCTTTGATTAGTTCCTTCTAAAATACTTGGTAATGTTTCAAGTAAAAGGTCTCTACCTAATACCGCTAATTTATCGTGAAGTGATTCAGCTGTATCAGTGTCAGTTATCTCGATTTTTTTCTGACTGATAATATCACCAGCATCCATATCTTGGTTCATATACATAATAGTAATACCAGTTTCTTTATGACCATTCATTATTGCACGATGAATAGGAGCTCCTCCACGAAGTTTAGGCAATAAAGAAGCATGAACATTTATACAACCATATTTAGGATAATCTATAAGTTCACTTGGTATGATTTGACCATAAGCACAAGTAATAATGATATCTGGTTCTAAAGCTAATATCTCTTCATATTGCCTTTTAATATTTTCGGGTTGTAAAACTAAAATAGTTTTTTCTATACCTACTTTTTTTACAGGTGAAAACACTATTTCTTTATCTCTATCTCTTTCTTTATCTGGTTGAGTAACAATTGCTCGTACAGGATATGTTTCTAATAACCCTCTTAGAACAACTTCACTAAACTCAGGGGTTCCCATATATACTATCTTAAGTTTTTTATCTACTTTTATATTACTATAATCCATATTATCACCCTAATTTATATTTTATCATATCTATAAATAAATATCAAAGAAAAAAGAAAGTTTACTTACAAGTATAACCTTCATCTTCCATTTTTTTCTTAATTTGTTCTACATTTAAATCCAATACACCTTTAGGAAAACCAAAATCTTCTAAATCTTTTTTTTCTGCTATTGCGGTATCAATTTCTAAAGAGACAAATAAGCCATCTTCTATTTTATCGACACCAAAAGTTATTCCGTCTTTAGAAGCATATTCTTTCTCTTTACTTTTATAAGTTGTATACTCTTCAACTAATTCTTTCTTAGAAGTAATCTTTACTGTTTGAGTAACTAAATCCATCTTTTCTTTCTTAAAGATAATTTCTTGATTAAAGTCGAAAGTATGAATCCAGTTTTCTGTCTTAGTACAAGTTAGTTTAACTTTACTACAACCACTTACTAGTAATACAAGAATAAAACATAAACCTATTATTTTTTTCATTGTGCACCTCTCTATAAAAATACCACATATTTTAATAAAAAACAATTATAATTTGATAGGATTAATATCTATATCAACATTAACTTTATTATTAACACGATACTTATCATTAATATTTATTAATTCAGTAAATAATTCTTTACTATTCTTATATTTTAAAAGAATTTGTATTTGATAAATATTATTTATTTTAGAAATATTAGCCATTGATGGACCCAAAACAATGACATCTTTTAATTTAGATTTTAAATAGTTAGCTATTTTATTACTCTCTATCATTCCATTTTCGTAACTAGAACTCATTATTTTTATCAAAGTTAAATTATAAAATGGCGGATATTTTAATAGTGATCTAATGTTCATTTCCTTATCATAAAAACTAAGATAATCATGGTTCATAGCATTAACAATACTATAATGTTCTATATTAAATCCTTGAATAATAACTAGTCCTTTTTTTGAAGCCCTTCCTGCACGACCCGCTACTTGATTTAATAATTGAAAGGTTCTTTCAGCACTTCTAAAGTCAGGTATATTTAAAGAAGAATCCCCATTAATAACTCCTACTAAAGTAACATTAGGAAAATCTAATCCCTTAGATACCATTTGAGTACCAATTAGTATATTATACTTTTCTTCTTTAAAATCATTAATTATTTTTTCGTGTGCACCTTTAGTACTAGTTGTATCAGTATCCATTCTAATTGTTTCGGCATTAGGAAAAATTATGTTTATTTCATGTTCTAACTTCTCAGTTCCCATACCATATTGATTTATATCTTTAGAATTACATTCTGGGCAGAACGATAATTTAGATCTTTCATAATTACAGTAATGACATTTCATCTTATTATCTTTATTATGATAAGTTAAAGGTATATCACAATTAGGACATTTATCTGTATGTCCACAAGCATGACATGTAATAACAGTAGAATAGCCTCTTCTATTTAATAAAATGATAACTTGTTCATTGTTAGTTAAGCATTTATTTATTTCATCTTTTAATCTACCACAAATAACTCGATTACCTTTTTTAATTTCATCCTTCATATCAATTAATTCTACTTTAGGTAAATTATTATTAACACGCTTCTTAATAGTCAATAATTCATATATACCTGTTTTAGCTCTTGTATAGCTTTCAATCGAAGGAGTAGCACTACCTAATATAACTGGACAATTGTATTTTTTTGCACGATATAATGCAATGTCAATCGCACTATACTTAGGGTTGTTTTCTTGCTTATAACTTTGAGTGTGCTCCTCATCTATAACAATTAATCCTAAGTTAGTAAAAGGCGCAAAGATTGCACTTCTAGCCCCAATAACAATCGATACTTCTTTTTTTTCAATCTTACGCCATTCATCATATTTTTCTCCATTATTTAAACGACTATGTAAGATGGCTACTTGATTGCCAAATCTCTTTCTAAAAATATCAACCATTTGAGGAGTTAAACTTATTTCTGGGACTAAAACAATTATCTCCTTATTTTGTTTTAACACTTCCTCCATAATATGCATATATACTTCCGTTTTACCAGATCCTGTTACTCCATATAAAAGAAAGGGTTTAAAGATATTGATATTTCCTAATACTGTATCGACAACTATTTGTTGCTCATCATTTAAAGTTATATTACATTTTTCGCATTCATAATTATTATTTAAACGATATGTTTCTTTTTTGATTTCAATTAACACTTTTTTATCTAATAAAGTTTTTAAACTATTAGATTTAATAGAACTTTTTAATACTTCATCATTTCCAATTAAATCTAACAATTCTTTTTGAACATCATTTTTCGGTATATATTCATTATCTGTTTTTTTTATATAACTGACATACTTTTTATTAACTTTGAAATCCTTTTTTGCTTTTAAGGCACTAGGTAACATCGATTGATAAGCACTTATTAAATTAGATAATGTTTTTTTACTTATATATTTACCTAATTCTAACATCTCTTCATTGATAACTGGTTCTTCATCAATAATATCGATTATCTCTTTTAATTCATATTCTTGGGAATTATTGTTAGTAATCTTTAAAACAAAACCTTCAAGTTGTTGTCTGCCAAAAGGAACCAATACTCTAATACCTACTTTTACTTTTTCTTTTAAAATTTCTGGTATTAAATAACTATATGTTTGATCAATTCTTTTAGCTTTTAGTTCAACTAATACTTCTACTACCATAATTCACCTACTTACCTATTAATTATATCACAAAAAAAGGTAATTATTTATTACCTCTTATTATATCTAATGTTCGACGCATTGTTAAGTCGTATTTGATCATATCAAGTCCGCCAAATGCATTTAAAAATTCATCTTTTTCCATTTCATATTTTTTAGCTAAAGTAGTAGCTTCTTTTTCTACTTCTTCATCAGTTATATCAATTTTTTCTTCTTTAGCTATTTGTTCTAACATTAAACGGAAAGTCACTCTTTTGGTTCCTTCTTCTTTCATTTGTTCTCTTAAAGCTTCTTCATTTGAACTAGTATATTGATAGAACAAATCTAAAGTAATACCTTGCATTTTTAAATTTTCTTCATATTGTTTTAACATTCTATCTACTTCTTCATTAATCATAACTTCAGGAATATCTATTTTAGTATCCTTAGCGATAGTTTCTAATAATTCATCAACAAATTTATTATCAGCATTCATTTCTTTTCTAGCTTTAATTGTTTCTTTAATTTGTTCTTCTAATGACTTAAGGTCATTAACACCTTCCATACCTAAATCTTCATAAAAGTCTTTATTTAATTCAGGGATTTTAATTCCTTTAATTTCATTTACTTTTACTTTGAATGTTACTAATGCACCTTTTAAGTCTTCACTATGATAATCTTCTGGGAATGTTACTTCGATTTCTTTTTCTTCATTAACTTCCATACCAATTACTTGTTCTTCAAATCCTGGAATAAAAGTTTTACTTCCAATCTTTAATGAATAGTTTTCGCCTTTACCACCATCAAAAGGTGTTCCATCTTTAAATCCTTCGAAGTCAATTACTGCGATATCGCCATCTTCAACTTTACCTTCTTTGATAACATTTTCAGCAAAGCGATTTTGCATTTCATTAATAGCTTCTTCTATTTCTTCTTTAGTTACTTCTACTTTTTCTTTTTTAACATCTAAATCTTTATATTTACCTAATTTAACAACTGGCTTTAAAGTTAAAGTAAATTTAAATTCTAATCCCGATTCATTGACTGATGTTAAATCAACTTGTGGTTGTGCAACTATTTCTAATCCTTCGTTGTCTTTGATCATCTTTGTGTAAGCAATTTCTAGACATATGTCTGCAGCATCCATATAAAGTGATTCTTGTCCATACTTTTTCATAAAAACATCTTTTGGTGCTTTTCCTGGTCTAAATCCATCTATTTTAGCCTTTTCATTAGCTTTTTTAAAAGCTTTATCTAAAGCATCTTGCCATTCTTGACCTTCTATTTTAATTTTAATTTCTTTTGTATTTTTCATAATATCCTCCATTTCGTACTAATATAGTATATAATATTTAATCTTTTTTTACAAGTAAAAAAGAAATAGTTACCTATTTCTTTAAAAAATTTCTATTATTTTTACATCGTATTTGCCATTAGGACTTTCAACAGTTACAACACTTCCAACTTTTGAACCCATAATAGCAGTCGCAATAGGTGATTCGTTAGAAATTTTATTAGTGAACGGATCTGCTTCTTTACTACCAACTATTGAGTATACTTCAGTATCTTTATCATCAACATATTCAATTTTAACTTTAGTTCCAATAGCAACACGATCAGTTTTTACATCTTTAATAAGAACAGCATTCTCAACCATTGCTTCCAATTCTTGAATTCTATTCTCAACTACTGCTTGTTCATTTCGAGCAGCATCATATTCTGCATTTTCACTTAAGTCTCCTAAAGCTCTAGCTTCTTGTAAGCTATTTATTACTGCAGGTCTAAGTTCTAACTTTAAATGGTCTAATTCTTTCTTTATTTCTTCTAGACCTTCTTCAGTTACATAAAACTCCTTTGTATTTGACATTCTTTTTCACCTCGTTATTTATCAAAAATTAAATCTAAATAATGATACTATAGTTTTAGTATCTTGTCAACTCATTTCTTAGTTTTTAATCCTTATTAAATCATTAGGATAAACTAAATCATTTATTTTCATTCTTACTATTTGTTTTGGATGTCTAACAATATCAATTTTTTCATTGTTTTCATCCATTATATCTTCTATTTTCATTGAAATAATATTAATATTAGGACCGAATATTTCTATTTCATCTCCTACTTTAAAATAATTTCTTTGTTCAATAGTCGCCATTTTGGTCTTAGGATTATAATCTAATATAATTCCTAAAAAGTCTTGATTCGATACTTCTACTCTACCATTATAATATTGACAACTACTATCATAAATATTATTAAAAAATTGCGGAACTGAATCTCTATTGGCACATCTTCTTAATATTTTTTCATATTCTTCATTATATTCATAACCTTGTGGATCGTTACAATATTCATCTATTACTTTACGATAAGTATCGATAACAGTAGCAATATAATAAACAGACCTCATTCTACCTTCTACTTTTAATGATACTACTCCGATATCAACCATATCAGGAATATACTTTAACATCGATAAATCTTTTGTACAGAAAGTAAAATTCTTTTCTCCTTGTAATGGTTCTTTAGATTCATTTAATAAATTAAAGTCCCATCTACATATTTGACTACATCCACCACGATTAGAGTCTCTTCCTGTTAGAAAATTACTTAATACACATCTACCACTATAAGAAGCACACATCGCTCCATGAACAAAGCATTCTACTTCAATATCGACATTCTTTTTAATATCGATTATTTCGTTCTTAGTTACTTCTCTACCCATGACAATTCTAGTAACACCCTCACTTTTCCAAAACTTCATTGCTTCATAGTTAAGGGTTGATTGTTGGGTTGAAAGATGAATTTCTAAATCAGTATTTTTTTTAGCTAAACTGATAACAGTTGGATCACTAACAATTATAGCATCAATTCCAATTTTATCAAGTTCTTTTAAATAATCTACTAATAATTTTGTTTCTTCATTATGTAAAATAATATTAACAGTTACATATACTTTTTTTCCTAATTTATGAGCAAAGTGGACACCCTCCTTGATTTGATCAATTGAAAAATTAATAGCATTCGCTCTTAACCCAAACATTGATCCACCAATGTAAACAGCATCAGCTCCGTATAGTAATGCGACCTTTAATCTTTCAAGATCTCCAGCGGGCGCTAATAACTCTGGTTTTTTCATTATATTCAAATTTTTACTCATTATTCTTCACCTTATATATTGTTCTACTATATAAAAAACCTCTATCACTATTAAATAACTGATCTAACTTGTTTGTATAATCATCTATATTATTTTCACCAACATTTTTAAACATTTTTACTACTTTTTTAAAATTATCACCAATATTAAAACTATTTAATACTAAATAATCAATATTGATTAACTTTAATGTTTCCCCAATCCCATTTAATATACTAGAAGAATACACTGTTGTACCATTTTCATCATCAACAATAGGATACACTTTAGATTCTTTAGTAATATAGTTAATATCCGAATTGTCTTTTAAATTAAAGTAATCTAAGTAGTTTTTAACAGCATGTCTTTTTGATACAAACATCGGTAAGTATCCAAATATTGGAATCATTAATTTCATCTCAGTATTTTCTTTTATCTCTAGTATTTCATCAGTTGTGATTTCGCTTGCTAAATAAGCATATTTAACACCTTTGTCATACCAATAATTACAAGTCAAATAATTAGTAGTTAAATGCTCTTGAGCCCATACTAGTTCATAGTCTAGTTTTAATCTCTTCCATATGTTTACAACACCAATATCATAATACAAAACACCATCAATATTTAATCCATTTAATGTTTGCATAACTTCTTCTAAATATTTTAAATCTCCATTATGCATATTCTTATTTAAAGAAATAAAGACTTCTTGGTTATTGTCTTTTATTTTTTTAATGAATTCTACTAATTCATCTAATTCAAAATAAACAGGCATATTAACACTTAAAATCTTTAGACCAATAATATATCCATCACTTTCATTATTCAGATTATTATCACTGGGAATTATTAAAATTTTACTCATTTTTATCACTTCCAATATCAATTTATCCATTATATCAAAAAAAAGCAGAAAATACTACTTCTTTTTACTAATTGAAATTCCATCCCCAATATCAAAAAATGCTGTTTCAAATTCATTATTATCTTTTAAGAACTCAATATAGTTATTTAATTTTCTAACTATTCCTCGAACATTACGACTTTCTATTTTTTCATTACTATTAACTAATCCATGAAAGTTTAAATTGTCTGAGAAAATAATACCCTTATCATTTAGATTATCTTTATATTTATTAAAAAAATTAATATATTGGCTTTTAGCAGCATCAATAAAGATTAAATCATACTTTTTATCAATTGAAATATTTAAAGCATCGTCATTTATAATTTCAATTCGATTATTTAAATTAAATTTATTTATATTTTTAATTGCTTCATCATATCTCTTTTTATCTCTTTCAATGGTTGTGATTAATATATCACTACTTACTAAAGCCATTTGAATAGCTGAATAACCAATAGCAGAACCTATTTCAAGAATAGAATGAATATCATTGTCTTTAATATATTTGGTAATATATTCTATTCCTTCTTTTTCCATAATAGGAATACTATTTTCTTTAGCATATTGTTCTAGTTCTAATATTCGAACCATAATTTCTCACTTTTTAACTTAGCTATAGTATTGTAATGTCCAGTACTATTAACATTAAAATAAGTTTTACCATTTTTATCAGCTACAAAATAATAATAATTATGAGAAGTTGCATTAAATACAGCAGATATTGATTCAATACCTGGATTATCAATTGGACCTACAGGTAATCCACTAAAACAAGTCCCTCTTGTATTATAGGCGTTACATTTTGTTAGTTCTGCGGTCGTTAAATCTTCAACCCATAGTTCTTTTTTTTCAGCATAATATGTTGTAACATCACTGCCTAAAGTCCAATTATCCTCTAATCGATTAAAGAAAACACCTGCTACACCATTACGATCATCCGCATTACCTGCTTCTAATTCTATTATTGAAGCTAATGTAATAAGTTCATGAATAGTATAATTACTATTATTTATTTTATCCTTAAACGGCTCTAATTGTTTTTTGGTTTCATTAAGCATTATTTTAAATATTTCCGCAACACTATTATCCTTTTCCAAACTATATGTATTAGGAAACAAATAACCTTCTAAAGGATAGTAAATATCTTTATTTTTAATATCATCAGTCAAAAACCAATAGCTATTAATCAATCCATCTAGATAATTAGTATCTTTTAATAATTCAAATACTGACTCATAGGTATTATTAGTTTTTTCACTAATAACCTTAGCTATTCCACGCATATTTAATCCTTCTTTAAATGTCACATTAAAAGCATTAGGATTACTATTAGTACCTTTTTCTAATGTTTCAACTATTTTTTTAACACCCATTGATTCATTTAATAAATAAGGACCTGCTTGTAAATTAGTTGGTTTAAATATTTTAATATATATTTTATAGAAGACTGCTGATCTAATTAAATTCTTTTCTTTTAAATCATCAGCCACTGATAAATAAGTACTTCCTGGTTCAACACTAAATTTAATATTTTCATTCTTGTCACTTACAGCTCCAATTCCGTAATTATAAGATAAACATCCTAGGGTAATTACTGTCGCACAAAATACGACTAGAAAAAAAGCAACTGAACTAAATATTCTCATTTTCAGCAAAAACGAGCTTATTCTTGCTCGCTATTTCCTATCGTTTCTTTGGCTTCATTTTGTAATTCTTCTAGAATTGTTTCAATTATTTTCCATTCTTTTTCATCTTCGATTGGAATTAATCTTGTTTCAGGATCTTCTGGATCATAAATTGAAGCATAAACTTTAGTGTTTCCTAATTCATCAGTAGTATTATCAGTATAAACCATATAATTTTTCTTTGTTTCATCTGATTCAAATGTAAATAGAACTTCACATTCTATTTCTTTTCCTTCGTCAGTAGTAACTTTAAAAGTCATCTTTTCGTCATTCATTTTTCTTTTCTCCTTTTCTTTTATCTAAATATGTTTGTAAAATGATGTTGGCCGCAATTTTATCAACTGTTTTTTTCCTTTTTTTTCTAGACATATTAGCCTCTAACAAATAGTTATTAGCCGAAACCGAAGATAATCTTTCATCCATCATAGTCACAGGCATATTTAAAAAACTTTCTAATTTTTTTTGGAATTCAAGAGTAATATTAGCTCTTTCTCCAATTGTATTATTCATATTTTTGGGCAATCCTAAAACTAATCCTTTAATTTTATATTCTTCAGTAATTTGTTTTAAGATTGGTAATAAAGAATCATAATCTTCACTTTCAAAAACAATTGTCTTTAATGAACTAGCTATGGTTCCTGTTTCATCACTAATAGATAAACCTAGGGTTTTTGTCCCTAAATCAAGTCCTAAATAACGCATTAATTATCGATAAACTTGCTAACTAAAACTTCTAATATTTTAGTACGATCAAATTTAGTTAATTTATTCCTTGCTTCTTTATGGCTAGAAATATAACCAGGATCCCCACTCATTAGATAACCAACAATCTGATTAATAGGATTGTATCCCCTATCATCTAATATCTCGACTACTTCTCTTAAAGTCTTTTCAATTAAAGCATCTTGAAATTGCTCGGTGTCATAAACCTTCGTTTTTTTCATATCTCCACCCTCTTTTAATAATACAATTACATTTTAACATTTATCCCTTTTTTTTACAATCTTTTTTAATTAAAAAAATAAATTCCACTTTCATCATAAAT
>CAYPGI010000014.1:0-12479 GCA_964410275.1 uncultured Muribaculaceae bacterium
ATTTTATAATATTTTAGTGATTAAGTCAACCAAAAAAAGAAAAAGCCTTATTTTTATTCATTCTATAATGAAACTGGAATTAATTTCAAAAAATAAACTATAAAATTAAATTTATATAATTTCATATAAAAAGTTCAAGTAATCGGCTATAATTATAATTAGAAAAATCAATTATAGAAAGATGTGATTAACTTGAACTATACTTATTTTACTAAAAAGAAAGAAAAAAATAAACACTTATCGAAAGAAATGTACGAAAAAATTCAATCTGAATACAATTATTATATTTTTAATAAAAATAATACAATTAGTAAAACAAAATTTATGGAATCATTAGCTGATACCATTGGTACTACTTTATCTAATCTTTATACCATAATTAAAGATGGTTTAATTACTACTTTATCTTATAATTATGAAGAAAGATTAGAGTTTAGTTCTGAAGTCGCTTTTCAAAAACGAACTAAAAAATCTATTGAAAGCAACTCATCCAAAAGATTATCTGCTAAACCTTTTATTGATTTAATAATTAAAGAGTTTAGAAGTTCTTATAATATTAATTCTATTGATGAAATTATTGGTGATCTTAAAATTAATAGAAAAGATGAAATAAAGGATTTAACCACTATTTGTACTGCTACCTTTTATAACTATGTTGAAAAAAATATAATTGATGGTTTTGATAAGCATGAATTACCAATGAAGTGTAAACGGAAAAAGAAAAATGATAGGTATTTAGGCAAAACTAAACCTAAAGGAGATAGTATTGAAAATAGACCTTTTTCTTACAATGATAGAAGTGAATTTGGTCATTGGGAGGGTGATACTATTGTTGGTAGTAGTATTATTCCTAATAGTGGAGCTATACTTACCCTTGTTGAAAGAAAAACTAGATTTCAAATAACTATTAAAATGAAAGATAGAAAGGCTAATACTGTTTATAATGCTTTCAAACGAATCAAAAAATATTATCCCGATTTCAATCCTAAAAATGTATTTAAAACTATTACTTTTGATAATGGTGTCGAGTTTTCTAAATGGGAAAATATTGAAAAATTGTTTGATTTGAAAACTTATTTTGCTCATCCTTATTGTTCACATGAAAGAGGAAGTAACGAAAACGGTAATAGATTACTTAGATTTTTCTTCCCAAAGGGGTGTAATATTAATGAATATGATAATAATTATTTAGTACATGCCAATGACCTTATTAATACAAAAACAAGGAAGATTCTTGGTTATAAATCTTCCTTAGACATATTCTTTGATGAGTTAACAAAGTTAACTCAATCAACATAATTATAGCGTTACTTTTTCATTTTTTATTAAAATTTCCAGTTTCTACTTGAAATTTAGGTATTATCACAATATCACTCATCTATATTTTTATCAACTTTTGCGGCTTTTAAATCTTTAGTAGGATTAGTTTTGAAGTATTCTCTAACTTTCTTTTCTAATTCTTCTTTTAACTTAACGTTATTCTTTAATAATTCCTTTACATTCTCTTTTCCTTGACCAATTTTTTCTCCCTTATAAGCATACCAAGCACCACTTTTTTCTAAAACATTTATTTCAGAAGCAATATCAACTAGTTCTCCTTCACGAGATATACCTACACCATACATAATATCAACCGAACAACTTTTAAAAGGTGGAGCCATCTTATTTTTAACAACTTTAATATTAGTTTTATTACCTACAATATCAGTACCTAATTTAATTTGTTCCGATCTTCTTATATCTAAACGAATAGAAGAATAAAACTTTAATGCTCTTCCACCAGGAGTAACTTCTGGATTTCCAAACATAACTCCCACTTTTTCACGTAATTGATTAATAAAAATCGCAATAGTATTAGTTTTGTTAATAATACCAGATAATTTTCTTAACGCTTGACTCATTAAACGAGCTTGTAATCCAACATGCGAATCTCCCATCTCACCTTCAATTTCTGCTTGAGGCACTAATGCCGCAACAGAATCGATAACAACAATACCAACTGCTCCACTTCTTACTAAGGCTTCACATATTTCCAAAGCCTGTTCACCATTATCAGGTTGTGATAATAGTAATTCATTTGTGTCTACTCCTAATTTAGCAGCATATTGTGGATCCAACGAATGTTCAGCATCAATAAAAGCAGCTCTTCCACCTTTTTTTTGAACTTCAGCTATTGCATGTAAAGCAACCGTTGTCTTCCCACTAGACTCTGGACCATATATTTCAATAATTCTCCCTTTAGGGTAACCACCTATCCCTAAAGCTATATCTAAACTTATTGATCCACTAGATACTACATCTATTTCTCTTGTTTTATTATCTCCCAGTTTCATAACTGAGCCTTTACCAAATTGTTTTTCAATATCAAGTAAAACTTGTTCTAATTTTTTATCAGTAGTTGTACTACTCATAATGTATTCCTCCTCACACTTACATTAACATTGTATAACATCCTAAACATAATGTCAATACCTAAAACGAACATTTGTTTGATAATTTTTGTGATGTTATTTATATATATTTTTCAATATTTTATAAGCAATATTAGAAAAATTGAAAATACATTATTGTAATTTAAAGAAAACAAAAAAATAGATATAAATCTATTTTTCAAAAATTAATTTTTTATTCATTTGATAATATTGAGTTCCTGATATTACCGAAAGTATAGTTGCGATTATTAATAATAATTCTGCTACTCTAAGGTTCCATAATTCAAATGGTAAGTTATGGAATAAAACTAATACTATTCCTACCATTAAACACGCAGTTTTTAGTTTTCCACTTTTGATAGCTGCTACTACTTTACCCTTATTACCAGCTACCATCTTAATTGAATTAACTATAGTATCCCTTAAAATTATTACTACTGGTATAATTGGATGAATAACACCTTGAGCTGCTAAAATTATTAATACTGAATTAACTAACATTTTATCAGCTATAGCATCCATCATTTTACCAAAATCAGTTACTAAATTGTATTTACGAGCAATATATCCGTCTAAGAAATCAGTAAGTGAAGCAATAATAAATAAAACTCCGGCGATTAAATAAGTGATATCAACAACAATTTTTGTATTAACATACAATTTCGGAATTTCAATTCCTGTTGCATCAAAAGGAAAAATTAATACAGTAATAATCACTAACGATAATATAACTCTTAACATGGTTAATTTGTTTGGTAAATTCATTTTATCCTCCTACATATTACTAATTGAATAACTTTGTTCAATAAATTCATCGCTACTAATCAATTGAATGACAAAGTATCCAATAATGATTAGAAGTAATATAATAAAAATATATATGATAAATGGTGCAATTGTGTTTTTTCTTCTTTTAGAAAGGGTGTAAGGTGAAGCAATTTTTTTAACTGGTTCATCTTTTTTATCCTTATTTTTTTTCTTAGCCTTTTTGATTTCTTCTAAAGAAATCTTTGAAGTATAGTCAAATAGGTATTCATTGAATTCATCGACCATATCTTCATGATTTAATCCTAAATATTTAGCGTAATCTCTAATAAAGTATTTTAAATAAAAAATATCTTTAAATGATTCAATATTTCCTTCTTCAATACTTTCGATTTGTGAAGGCCGCATTTTTAAGTCTTCAGCAACTTCTTCAACAGTTATGCCAATACTATCTCTGGCTAATTTAAGTTTTTCCCCTATTTCTTTCATTCAACACCACCTTAAATAACAATATTTTATAAGCCATGTTCTGTTTCTATTGCTAGACGACAAACATTTATCTATCGATTACTCAATCCTGTTTAAAGTTCAATTCCTCTCAACAAGTTCCCCTACCAAATTTGGGTTTCTCGCTCGTGGGGTTTACCCGTTCCACTTCTTTTATTTCTAAAAGATATCGTCACTATGGCACTTTACGCTTAATATAACCATATCAAAGACTTAGGTTAATTCAGCGCCGTTAGCATAAGCTACCTGAGGTTATTTTTTCCCTCAGCACGAACACTACTATCATCGCAGATAGTGCGAGCATGGACTTTCCTCTACATTATAAAAATGCAGCGTTTGTCAAAATATTATTCTTTACCATATATTATTTTTTCTAAATTAGATAATCTTCTTAAAAGATCTGAATTGGTAATTTCGGCACCAGTTCCTTCTTTTAAAACATCAATTTGTGTTTTTATTCTGCGTATTTCTTGTTTTAATTGCATATTGTCTTCGATAAGTTCATTCTTTTCATTATCTAATTCTTTGATTATTTTCATAAACTCTCCATAATCACGAATTATCATATCTAAAAACTTATCAACCTCTTGTGGACGATACCCCCTAGTATCAATTTTAAATTCCTTATCTAAAATTTCTTGGTTGGTTAATAAAATTCTTTCTTGATACAAGTTTACACCTCCAATTACCGATATAATTATCTCAAAAAATATTTAAAATGTCAATTAAATACATTCTGATGACTGTTTTGATTATTTTATTATTTTAATTCAGTTTTACAGAAAAAACAAATATCATTTTGTTTATCATTAACCATTTTACAATTAGGACAAATCTTACTAGAACTATCACTTTTATCAGTTGTTTCAGGAGTTAATAAACTTTCAAAGATAGCAGCACTATCTATTTTTTCCTGTTCGCCTACTATTTCTATATTTTCACTACTTACACTCTCTTCAAAAAATTTATTTTCATATTCATTTTTCGGTTCCTCTACTTTTAAAACTTCAATTTTTTCTTCCATTTTTGGTGATTCAATAGGTTTAGTAATTACTTTTTCTTCTACTGAGTTAATCGAAGTATTAGTAACAGGCTTTTCTTCCTTTGGTTTAGATATACGTTTCTCCTTTTTATTTTTCTTACTTATAAAAAACCAAATTAATGAAGTTATTATAAATGTACCAATAATTGAAAGAATAGATAACAATGAAACTTCACTCTTTTTAATCGTGATAACACTTTCTTTGACATTGCCATCACGGCTTACAGCGATGATATAAATTCGACTACCATTTTGTAAGTTATCATTACCTAATACTTTAATAAGCGTTCCTGGATCTTCAGCAGTAATATTAATATCAAGTTTATCTTCACTACCTATTTTTAAATCATATTCTAATTTATCACTACTAAACGGTATCTTATAACCTTTAATTTCAATACTACTTAAAGTTGTAGTAGGTAACTTTTCACCTTCATTTAATCGAATAACTGAAATGGTATATGTTTTAACTGATTGGTTTTCAGCAGTTACCTTAATTGTTACTGTATTTTTCCCAACCACTAAATCTTTTCCACCAATTATTTCGACTTTAGATTTACTATTATTTGCTTCTGCGGTTACTTTTACTTCAGTAATATCATATTCTACTGAAACATTATAAGCAATAATATTAGGATCAAATTCAATTGTTCCTTTATCAATTTTAAGTGACTTTAATTTATTATCATTATTTCTATCATCACTTCTTTTAATATTTAAAGTGTATACTTTTACTGATTGGTTTTCCGCAATTACTTTAATTTGAACAACATTATCACCAAAATTCAAATTAACTGTTCGTGGGCCAAAACCAGATACAAAGTTAGCTTTTGGATCTGCTAAAGTAGCACTTATATTAGTAGTAGCAGAGTCAACTGTTACATTATATGTAGTTGTACTAGCATTAAAAATAAAAGTTCCGCCAGTTATACTTAATGTATTTAAATTATTATTACCACTTCTATTATCAGTCCTATTTATTTGAACAGAATATATTTTAACAGCTCCACTTTGTGAAGAAACTTTTATTTGAATAATATTAGTTCCATAATTTAAATTGACTGTTCGTGGGCCAAAACCAGATACAAAACTAGCTTTTGAGTCTGCTAAAGCAGCTCCTACCTTTATAGTAGCCTTATTTACATTTCCTAAGTTATAAGTGATAGTACCAGCATTAAATCCACTTACAGCAACATCATCTACCTCTAAGGAAGCTAGATTATTATCTGTAGAATATATAGTAATATTTTTGACTACTTGATTTAAAGTTATTTCATTAGCTTCAGGATCAGAAGCATACACATCACTTAAGCCGATTGTCGCAGTACCAGTAGCGGTTGCATTTACCTTTACTGTTATAGTTGATATTGATTGAGTTCCAGAAAAACCAGTATCTCTATAAGCTAAGATCTTATTCTGATTAGATGTTCCACCCCATCCAGATGTATTAGCAATACTTACAAATTCTAAATTACTACTATACTGAATTGAAGCTTGAAACCCTGACATAAGTTCTGGACTAGAAGTTCCCATTACTGTGCAAGTAATAGTTTGTCCTGGAGCAGCCCCTGCCGGACAATTCATACTAGCACTCATATCAGCAAAAACATCAGTAGGAAAAAGAAAATAAATCAGCAAAATAGTTATAAAATATATTTTCTTCATTAGTCTCCCTCTCTTTCTATCAATGGATGAGTTAAAGGATTAATTATATAATTATTTATCTTAACGATATCAGTAACCCTTAAATTACCATCACCTGTCACATCAGCTGCTAGTATTTCACTAGAATTATTAATAGTTGAATAACCGATAATATGATTATTTATTTTAATTATATCATTAACTCGAATATGACCATCACCTGTCACATCACCTTTTACGACAATATTAAATCTAATTGTTTTGTCTTCTTCAGTTGTTTCTAAAATCATATTTGTCCCAATAACTCCTGTATCACATTCAGTTATACCATCACTTTGATAAATTTTAATAGTCGTTTCTTGATTTATAATATTAATATTTTCAATGAAATTTTCAAACAAAGTTTCATTTGATATTTCACTAATATAATTACCATGAATTAAATATTCTGATGAACTAATTGGACTATTAACGTTAACATTAATATTTTTAACAATATTTCCGCCATCCGCCGTTATTGTTATAACAGCATTTCCAATTCCTATCGCAGTTACCTGTCCATTATCAACAACCACTACATTTTTATCACTAGACTCCCATAAGGTAATCTTATTTAATACTATATCAGGATTGAATTGAATATCAATAGTTACTTTTTCACCTATATCTAGAGATAATGGTTCTGTATTAACGATAAGGTCGGTTAATACAGGTAACGATTTTAAATATGGATACTGGTTAGCATTTATTCCCCAAGCACTTGTAAAATCAAATCCTACAAATGTTCCCTGATTTTTTAATTCGCTAATTGTTTTTTGAACAGTATTTGTTATATCAGCATATCCTGTTTCACCATAAGCTAAAACAGAATCTGAAATATCATAGTTATCTTTTACTATTAGACCGGTACTTGAAGCACCAAATATACCTCCAATATAGTTACTTCCCCCTATAATATTTCCTATATTATATGTTTCACTTATTAAAGATCTCATATATTCACTAGTATTTCCAAATCCTACAATGCCACTAATATAAGAAGCATTGCTGTCTAAAATATTACCAGTATTATATGCATTAGTTAATATAAAATCTTCGCCTAAACCAATTATTCCACCTACCATATAATTAGTTCCGTGAATATCACCAGTATTGAAAACTTCCTCTATCTTTGATAGAAATATTTTTCCAAATAATCCTCCAACATTTTCTATACCTTCTATATTTCCGTTATTATAACTATTAATAATACTAACTATATTGGCATATCCGGCAATACCTCCAGTATGTGAATCTATACCTGTTACATCAGAAGTATTAAAGGTTCTTCTTATATCTGAATTTAAAATATATCCCGTAATACCTCCAGTATATTTTTTACCATTAACAATGCCACCAACATTAGAAATTTCATTTAAATCTGTTAATTCGATATATCCTGCTAAAGTACCAGTATAATTTCCTCCAGTTATATTACTATTTAATAAAGTTAATCCTTTAATTGAAGCCCCACTAATTTTTCCAAATAAACCATTATAATCACTAGTACTCTTATTTACTTTAATTCCTTTAATAGAACGTCCATTTCCATTAAATGTTCCCACAAAAGGATTAGCATTATCACCAATTGGATTCCAACTCCATGCGCTGATATCTATATCAGAGGCAAGTTTATATGACCCAGTTAAATTGTTTCTTATACTGTTTAATTGTGAATAATTATCAATTATTATTACATCATTTACCGTAACATTTATTGTATCAGATATCGAACCTTCAATATTTGACACAGTTATAATGGCACTCCCCTTTTGTAATCCAGTAATTATTCCATCTGTTACTGAAACAATGTTTGTATTATTACTTTCCCAATTTAAATTCATATCTTCATCTGTTTTTCTTATATAAACATTTAAATCTCTTGTTTCGTCTTTTCCAACATAAACATTGTATATATCAGAATACATATTTATTAGTTCGTTATTAGCAATATTTGTAACTATTAAATAGTCAGTATCGATAACATCATTATATTTTGTTTCAATTGTATAATATCCTATTTCAATATCAGTTGGTACAATTATTGAGGCATTAACTTGACTCCCAATAACAGGATTTTTTTCAATAATAAAACGATTAGTAACATCATTACTTTCCATATCTTTAATTATATATGATAAGTATGTACCGTTATTAATATCGTTAGTTATTGTATTAGCTGAAACGACATAATTTACTTCTTCACTATCCAGAATAATAAGAGAATTTCTAAGGTCAGTATCCATTTGAGTTCCATTTAAAGAAACAACATCTTCAGTATAAGCCTTTATATCTACACTGACATTTAATTCATAATAGGCATCATACCAATCCACTCCATTAAAAGAAAGATAATTCATTTCAGGCATAATACCAACTAACTCATCTGATAACTCTATATGCTCATTTTGTCTAGCTGGAATAGGATAAGCACCACCATTAATAAAACGCACAATAACTGCATATTCTTTTCCTTTTAGTAAAACCGGATTATCTAAATTAACTGTATGATATCCTGGATATTCAACTGGTGCTATAGAATTTTGAATTAATTTTACATTACTACCAGTCAAACTATCATCAATAGCATTTACATAAATTTCATAACTAGTATTAGGTGAATTAATATTAAAACTGATTTCTGTTAATAATTCAGTTTTTAAATCATCTTTATTAAATACTACTGCCCCATAATTACCAGTTGTTTTATTTGCAAGACCTGTAGGGTTATACTGATAAATATTGTCATATGTAGCCGTAGAAGCAGACACTATACCGGCCATATAATTACCTATCATATAATCTTCATATGAATAATAGTAATATCCGTTGTCTCCTTGGCTTGTCCCCCATGAATTTTGAACAATCCAGGCTCCATTACTTATTGGCCTTTGACCAGAAATTCGACCTGGATTAAATTTGGTTCTAGAATAATTATCATCCCAACCTATAATAATCATTGCATGACCAGCATTAAAGTAATCATTATAATTATCAGTATATACAGAATCATAGGTCATATTATAATATGATCCACTAGGCGCAGCTGCATGAAAATAAACTCCGCCATTATTCATAACTTGTTTTTTTATTATATTATTGTATTCTTGTCTCTCTAAAGAAGTAGCACTAATATTACTAAACGATGGTAAAAGATAAGTATTATCAATTTGAATATTACTATCTTCAACAAAAGTATTAGTAATAGATAAATCCGAAATACCATTACCACTAAAATTTATAACTGGTCCAAAACCACTTGTCAGATAACTACTTGTATAATTAAAGTTGCCTCCCTCATTTAATCCCATTTTTCCATAAGGATTATTTATGTTGCCTTTAAACTTATATGCTAACACATAATTAGCATGAATCGGGTTAAAATTATAAGTTCCTTGTCCTTTTAGTTTTAAGTTTGATTCTAAAGCACTAATAGTAGAATATGACCAACACAAACCTAATAATCCTTGATCTTTTATAGGAGTAGTATAATTATTTCCACTAACATTTCTTAAATCGTATTGAGCAGGTATAATAACATCTTCGACAATTGATCTCGTTTTACCAAATAATGAATTAATATATAAAGATACAAAAGATTGGTCATTTGTTCTAGGCATAGGTATTTGTTTTCTTTGATCGTCTGCTAGAGATAACCAATCTAAATATTCATCACTATAAGGAGCTAATTCAAACTCGGAATTAGATGATAGATATACTTTATTATCAATGGAATATGACTTATTTGAAGTATAAAAAATGCTTAAAACAGTAAGAAAACTTACAGTAAAAAGCATTACTAAATTTCTAAACTTTTTTTCCATATCATTACCCACTTCATACTCTATTATTTATAATAGTATATCACATAAATAGGTATAAATAAAGTTGTTTTATAACAAAAAAAGTAGCTACCTACTTCTTTATTTTTTAATCTATTAATGAGGAGTCTTGAAAGAAAATAACAGATTCAAAATTTTGTGATAAATACCTTAATACTTCATTATCATCATCAATTACTATAACTTTTTTATTTTTAATTTTATCAATTTCCTTTTTTAGAAAATTTGCTTTTAATTTACTTGATGGTATATTTGGATAACTTTCTTTAGAAATAACAATACGATTTTCTTTTTTAAAAAAGGGGGCATTTTCATCTAACCAATCGTTTTTATCAATTATTTGAAAATCCTTTTTACAAACAGATAATATATAAAGTTCCACATTATCTAAACCCGATATTTCTTTTAAAGTATTTATATTAGTTGTCAATGGTCTTTTATTTCTAAACTCTAAAGGAGCTAAAAACTCAAAGTCTGCGATTACACCATCCATATCAACAAATATAACTCCTTTATTATTACCTAATAATTCTTTTACCTTATTTAGAAAGTACATTTCTTATTCTCCTTTTTTATTCATTAATATATTCAATATGACTTATAACTTCAATATTGGTAATTGGATTACCTGATATATTTAATACATCAAAGGATGCAAAATCCTTTAAAGAACTGATATCAGTTATATTATTATTATTTAAATATAATTCTCTTAGTGATTTAATTTTTGATACAGGACTAATATCACTTAATCCATTTTCATATAACGATAGATACTCCAGCTTATTTAAATTAGTTAAAGGATTTAAATTATTAACTTGGTTATAAGTCAAATCTAATTCTTCTATATTAATTAAACCCTTTAATAAATCAATATTAACTATATCATTTGAGTTAAATAATAGTCTTCTCAATGTCATTAAATTTTCAATGCCATCTAAATTTACTATTTCATTAGAAGACAAATTTAGATACACTAATTTATTATACCCATCAAGGAACGTTATATCACTTATTTTGTTTTGACTAAGGTTTAAATTATATATTTTATCTTTATTTGGTATTGTATTATAATCAATTTCTGGTTGTAAATAAACTCTAATACTAATCAAATCAGGAAAATGTTTTAAATCCTCTAATGTTTTCATTGTCCCAAATTCAGTATATCTAACACCTCTATATTCAAATGTATCATATCCATATAAAATTATTGATTCAGTATCTTTACCATTACCAGAAAAAGACATTAGTCTATCGGCCGCAATCAAAATACCTGAATATCCTTTTAAGTCAGACGGATATATTTTATCCTTCTTTAAACTTTCTTTTATCATACTTTCAAATACAGGATCTTTAAATATTATTAACTTTTCACGTTTTTTATCACAGCCTTTAAACATTAAAATCAACAATATTAATAAAAAGGCTAAAATTAATATTATATTTACAAATATCTTCTTCTTTTTCATTTTTACCTCCACTACCATTTTATATTTATCCTAATATAATTATAACATATAAGCAAAGGATTTTATTGTTTTTTTGTTAAATATTCTATGAAAATTTCTTTAATCTTTTTAAACAATTAATGCAGAAGTTATTGATAATCATTCATTATCTTTTCATATTTAAATATAAGTGAATTAGTGTGTACTATTAAATAATTTTATAAAAAAAAATCCATAGGATTTTTTATTTAAACTATAATTTATAAGTATTATATTCTATTTTTAGCCATTTACTAAGACTAGCAATTTTACTCATATTGATAGCTTCAAGTGAAAGTAGTTCGTAAAATGATTTATAAACATCTAGTTCTTCTTTATAACCAATAATTATATTTATTTGTGTTTTTAATTTTTCAGATAAAAATTTATTATCGCTTAAAACCATTGAATTATATTTATCAAATTCTTTCAAACAAGTTTCATTTTTATTTAGCTTTAATATTTCATATTTATTGGCATATTTCTTGTTTTTAAAACTCATTATCTTGATATTATCATATGTTTTATTTTTTACATCAGTAGACAATAAATAACATTTTTTTATGTCTGAAATTAGTAGATTATAGGTGTTTTTTTGTTTTTCATCTTTGATATTTAGTTCTTTTAATTCTTGCCAATCATCACCATCAACCGTAATTTCATTCATATTAGTTTCGATAATACTTATATTATTATCTAGTGCATCATACATTTCTTTATA